>JAJAZG010000578.1 GCA_026785865.1 Pseudanabaena sp. CAN_BIN31 | reverse complement strand
CCGCTTCCCTATTCGGTGCGCCGATGTTTCTTAAAAACTGGAATGGTGAACTATGGACAATAGAAAATCAGCGTGATGCGGATATGCAACGCTTACAAAAGTTACTTAGAGATTTACTCGATCGCACAGGCGATCGTTTATATCTTTGCCATAGCGAACTGAGCACGAATGGACAACTTCAGAATGGGGTATTAATTCCCTTAATTGAAGTAAGCACCACAATATGAATTAGCAAAATACAATAAACGAAATGTAAAATATGGGCGCTGACGGGCTCGAACCGCCGACATTCTCGGTGTAAACGAGACGCTCTACCAACTGAGCTAAGCGCCCTTCTTTAGTCTTTTTTTCAGACTTAAACCAATATAACAGATAGCGTTAACTTTTTACTAGTATTTTAAAAAATATTTTTTGAAAATCGCTAGAAGCCTCATCATTCCAATATTTAAACCACTAGGGGCAAGACATTCCCGCCACAATTTATAAATTTATAGATAACTTTACATCGAGAATGCTTTGCCCTCAATTTTGAACGGAGCGCGATCGCATTAATCCGCAGGGATAATTTATCGACTTGTTACTGCGCTGTGAGGTTTGGGTTGCAAGATTATTTATCGTAATAATGCTACAAATCCTGCTTGTTCAAAATGTTTGTCATAGGCTAGGGCTTCTAATATATTCTGTTGCTGCATGATTTGAAAGGATGTGCAATCTGTATGACTCCATGCTTGATCGGGACGGTTATCGTATAGCTCAAGAGCATTTTTAAATAAATCATCAGTTTGAATAATTACTTCTATTTCTGGGTTAGTAAGTGAGTGTTGGATAAATCTAACTGCTTTTTTGCGATAGGAATTGCCTTTGCCAGAAAATGCATTTAGAAGCTCGGTAAATACCATTTGGCTAGTGACGATCTGGGTTGACGACAAATAAATTGCAATCTGTCTAGCTTTTGGATAAAGGTCGTCTTCGGGGTTGAGTAAGGCGATCCAGTAGCCTGTGTCAGCAAATACTTTTTTCATGCTTCTTCTTTGGGTATGCCATATAGATAATGATCGAGATTTTTGGCAAGGTCTTTGGGAATATTAGTATTTGCTTCTGTTTCGGCATTGATTTGATCGATAAAGCTCAAAAAAGATGGAATCTCAGCTTCTTTTGGATCGGAATTTTGACTAGATTTTTGTCTATGTTGTTCGTTAGTTCTAGTTTTAATAAACAGAAAGAAGTCTAAGGCTTCTCTCACTAAAAAATCTGGGGCGCGATCGAGTTCATAAATTAGTTGTTCTTTGTCTGACATGGGTTTACCTCTGTTAAGTTTTTTGTTGTTTTAAGATTTTCGGTATTGCAACGGCACAACTACCTATAACCAAATATTTAACTTGGTTCTCGTTTAATAATTGTATAAACTCTTTGAAATCTTGGTTGAGCATTGTATTTATATTGGTGATATTCTTGACGAATTTCTTCGAGGGCTTCTAGTCGTTTTTGTGGTGTCTGTTGTTGCCAATATTTAAAATCACTGGTTTGTTGTTTGATAGAAATTTTAGTAATTACTTTTTCCATATATTTTTTCCTCTATTTAAATTGTTGCATATTCTCAATTTCCAAAATTTAAACCTGTAGGGGCAAAGCATTCCCGCCACAATTTATAAGTTTATAGATGAATTTACATCGGGAATGCTTTGCCCTCAATTTTGAACGGAGCGCGATCGCTTTAATCCGCAGGGATAATTTATCGACTTGTCGCTGCGTTGTGAGGTTTGGGCAAAGCATTGCCAAATCATGCGATCGCAAAATTTGCAAATATTGTGGCGGTAATGCTTTGCTCCTACTTTCCATCATTTACACCTTCTACACATTTAATTTTATCTAATTTCTGCTTCTGTTAGAGATGATCGTATTATTATCAAATAGATTTTCTAATTCTAAATTTATTTTTGTCTACAACAACTGTAGCACCAGATATTTCTTGCATATCAACGCGATCAATAAATCGTTCTACTACTTGTCTAATTTCTATTGCGATTGATTCAAATGGAAGTCGTAAAATAATTAAACCGCAATGTGTACTTGGCGGATAGATTTTGATATTTGCCCATCCGAGATCTCGGCTAATGATTATGCGCTGTTCTTTTTGAGCAAATATAAATAGCTCAGGATCTTTTGTGCCGCTCAATCCAGAGGTTTTTACATGAATTGTGTCATAACTTTTATTGTTAAGTAAGGGTTCTAAACTTAGGGGACAGTCTTCATCAATTAAAAAACGAGGTTTCAACTGGCTTGCTCCATTGAATAGACTGTCTCATTATTTAAAAGCTCGGCAAAATAGGCTAGTGATGTCAAAATCTGGTCTTGGGTAACTGCATATTCTTGAATTACTTCTTCATAACTCATACCTCCTGCCAAAGATCCGATAATAATCGCGATGGGAAGTCTTGTATTTTTTAGCACTGGCTTACCATGTTGAATTTCGTTGTCAATCGTAATAGCATCATATATGGCTTTGTTTTTCATGGATTACTCAAGCTAATTTCTTTTAAAATAGCGTTTTTATTGTCTATATATTACTCTAAATTATTAGCTCGCGCCGATCGCTTGTCGCTGCGTTGTGAGGTTTGGGCAAAGCATTGCCAAATCAAGCGATCGCTGAATTTGCAAATATTGTGGCGGTAATGCTTTGCGGCTACTTTCCATCATTTACACCTTCTACAATTTTGATTTCTGCTTCTGTTAATCCATAAAGTTGATAGACAAGCTGATCGCATTCTGATTCTAATGCAGATGTATCAGCCTTTGGATCGGATTCTTTAGCATATCTTTTTGAATACGTTGATATTTTTTACGAAGATTGTGTAGATTTTTTAGGAATTTGCGTGAGGCTTCAACTTTAATTGGTGGTTGATTAGTTGTTGGCTAGTTGCTCCCATACTTTGGAAATTGTTTAGCATGACTTTTATGGAAGTATTGTAAAAGCTGCACAATGTTTTGGGCGATACAAACTGAAATCTCGTCTATCAATGGTTAAAATTGTCGTTAAGTCGTAGCGTTCTGCTACTGCCATTACGGAGGCATCAACAAAGTCAATGCGACTACTTTGGTATTGATCGAGAATATTTGCTATTGTTGTAATATCTTCTTCTATCAGGCTAACCAACTCAAAACGACTAGCCATTAACGATCGCAAAAATTTGACTACTAAAGATATTCCAGCTTCACGGGCTAAAAGATAAGCAACTTCAGCTAAAACAGTTTGAGGCAATAGGATTTTTCGCTGATTAACATATACTGCTTTTACGTTTTGGTGGTGAATATCTTTGATATTTGTGAGGGCAACGATAAATCCTGTGTCTGCGATCGCGGTTATGCTTTCCATGTCCAGCCTGATTGAGGTTGAATTTCTGTTTCTAAAATATCTTCTGAACGTTCGGATAGATCGGGACTACCAGAGTACAATCCGATAATAGGATCATCTTTGATCGCTAAAGTTATTTCTGATTGAGTATTTTCTGTGGGGAGTTGCTTGTATTGCTGATTCAGAAACTTTATAAAGTCTAAGACTTGCCGCAATTGACTAACTGGTGTTTTGCGAATTTCTTGTATTAGTTCTTCTTGTATAGATTGCATATTAATAAATCTCCAATTAGATATATTTATTTTAGGTTAATATTATTTTCTTTGAGTTGTTCATCGTCTCAATTTATCGCCATTTCTTTCAACTACTTTCTATCATTCACACCTTCTACAATTTTGATTTCTGCTTCTGTTAATCCATAAAGTTGATAGACGAGGCGATCTATTTCTATTTCAATATGTTTAACATCTTTTCCTTTAGCATCAAGGCATTTTTGTACAAGAGCTTCTATTGCTTTTCGCCCTGAGTCAGTTGGAATTATCACAGGGATTTGAGAGGGAGCATCTCAGTTGTGCAATAAGCATAAATCTTTAAGAAGAATAAGCGATATTTAAATAAGAGCAACGATGTTTAAGGACTTGAGCGATATTGTTCCGATTCCATTGCGCTCCCGATATCTTGATTCTACGACCAAGTT
>JAJAZG010000577.1 GCA_026785865.1 Pseudanabaena sp. CAN_BIN31 | reverse complement strand
TCAGCGCTGATAGTTGGTACGGTCACATCTTGCAAACTCAGGATGACATAGTAGCCATCCTCAGATTTAACAATTTGTGATGTTTTAATCTTGAACCCATCAGGGATAGGGCGATGCAGAATAATTTTAACTTCACCAATTTTTGATAGAGTGATTCGATTGCCTTTGATGCAATCTTGGCTCATCTGCGTATAGGTGAAGCTGCGATATCTTCCTACGCCCTTAAATCTTGGCTTACCAGAACGTTTACCAGCCTTATCGGATTTGATATATCGATCAAAAGCTTTCTTGACTCTACCAACACAATCTTGCAGTACTTGAGAATGAAGTTCACCATACTCAGGAAACAGCTTTTTGGTATTCAGTAAATCTCGCTTTTGCCAATAATAATCAGGCTCTTCGACTATGGGAGCAATACTGCATGATACGAGAGAACATAAATTAACAGGACAACGAGTAGACTCGTACCATCTGAAACGCTCACCTACTCGATAGTTGTACTGCATACGCAACAAATTAAGCCACTCATCAAATTGATGGGATTGCGCTTTATTTGGGCGTAATTTGTACTTGTATGCGAGTATCATGCCATAATTATACCATGAAATAAATGGTATATATCATTGTGAAAAAAATAACTTTTCAACTTGCAGATCAAGAGTTTGAGTTACTGGAATCCTACTGCGATCAAACAGAAAGGGGTAAAACTGAAGTGTTAAGAGAATTAATACGCAGTTTGAAAATTGATCTTAAAAGCAAAGATAATTGTAAATAGGACGGGTATCGAACCCGCCCTATTTACACGCTTACATCCCGTCGCTCACCTGAGTACAGGTAGAGCGCGGGGCTTTCGCTTAGCAGCTAAAAAGCAAGCTGTTATTGAGGAAGCTGTAGAAACGCGCTATATTTAGCATGTCTAATCATCGCGTGCCTCAAGCTCATGTCTGAACTCATCTGGTCTTATGTCACCCCTGGTATTCCTGACGAATTATTCGATCGCTTACCAGGAATACCTATGAGTAAATGCGAGACGCGGCTATTAATTATCGGACAGTTACGACTCAAAGCAGATTCAGTGCTATGGGATATTGGCGCAGGTACAGGCACAATTCCGATTGAGACTGGTTTGCTATGCCCTAAGGGTAAAATTGTGGCGATCGAGCGTGATGAGGATGTTGCGGGCTTGATTGCCAAAAATTGTCAAAAATTTGGCGTGAATAATGTCGAAATCAAGATTGGTAGTGCGCCAGAATGTCTCACTAGTTTGACCACAGATCCCGATCGCATTTGTATTGAGGGTGGGCGATCGGTATCAGAAATTCTCGAATATTGTTGGGAACGTTTGCAAATGAGTGGCAGGGCGATCGCCACTACTAACAGTCTTGAAGGTTTATATGCAATTTCTGAAAGTTTCGCTAAATTGCAAGCGCGAAATGTAGAGGTTGTGCAATCATCGGTTAACCGCCTAGAGACTCGCGGTAATCGTCAAGTCTTCGCAGCCGTCAGCCCCATGTTTATTATTAGCGGCGAAAAGCTTTAAACTAATTTTCACTCGCGACTTCTACTTTATCTACATTAGAAGCGATCGCAGAGGATGGAGGAACTACGCGATCGCCACACATCGATCGCAACTTATCAACAAACATCGAAGACTCGGCAAGTAAAGTCATATTGTCATAAGCAGATTGATAAGTTTCAGAATATTCAGCCTTTACATTTGTCGGGTAAACCTTCGTAGGTGCGGTCGTTCCCGAAAGTATATCTAGGCGACTAGGATATCTTTGAGTGCTAAGCTCGGATGTTAGACAAACTTGATTAACTTGAGAAATCTTCCCAGCTCCAAGCATTGAGCGACGCGGAAATGGAAGTGGTGAAGTTGATTCTTCTGTAGTCGCAAATGGCGGGATCTCGGTAACGGAGGCTGCACGATTAGAAGTACGAGGAGGCGTGTAGTAAATTCGATCTTCATAAATGACCGCAACATCACCGCAAACCAACCGCTCAAATTCACGATTATAGCGACAGTTAGGTTCGCCCTTTCGTTCCCATAGCTGCAAAATTTGGTTAACTGAGACTACTTTATATCGTCCTTGAAATAGTGATTCGATTACAGCTTGACGCACCCATTCAGGCTTAAAATTTTCCCATGCACGAGTTAGATCTCTGATGGTATAACCACCAAGATCGAAACTGTAATGTTGCAAAAGGGCGATCGCAATATCCATTTAGGGCGACATTAGCTCAAAATATGTATCAATATTCTACATTTAAAATCGAGAAATGTGAAGATCTTCTTTAAAAAACAGGCTAGTCAAAGATGACTAGCCTGTTAATTTGCATAGTTAACCAGCAAGATTGAATACCTTACTGCAAGACAAGTTTGACGTTGGCATTGCTTAGACCAGGGCGCTTTACCTCAGTCAGAGCTTTGTTCACAGCATACTTTTGATTGATCGAATTGATCAGATCGGTCTGGTTGTGCTTCTTGGCAACACCCCAGAGATCGGCGATTAGATCGAAGGAGCCGTCAGCATTACGAGACCAACCCAAATCATAATCACCTTCTAGAGTTGCCACGATGTCAGCACGAATGCGTTGGCTGTTGTAGCCACGGACATCAGCTTCAGCCTTGACAGTGATACCCAGATCGCGCAAAGACGACTTAAGTACTTCGGCATCAGTAATTTTTGTGCGAAGAGTGCTGAAATGAGACATAATGGTGTTGCTCCTGTGAATAATTGTGAACTCGATTTGTGATCTCAATTGTTAACTCGGACATGAAACATAAGAGCTTTGGTGGTTCTTACTCCTATGTTAGCTGCTAGCCTAAAGATTTTTTAATAAGATATCTTTAGAATCTAGCCTTAACTCTGCTGCCTGCAAAAACAGCAGAATAAGCTTTTTAAAACTCCATACGCTGATATTCAGCGACAGAAGTAGCGGCGGGTCTAGCCCGCATCCTTGCCCAGTCACGCAAAGCAGCAACCTGCTCAGTCATCGTGCGTGAGAGGGGAGTTGTTGATTTCACAGCTGAAATAATGTCTAGCTGTGTAAACTCCCGATCTTGGGCAAAAGCTTCATACATGGCGGCGATTACCGCCTGTTCGATTTCCGCCCCCGAAAAACCATCACTTACTTTTGATAGCTGTTCAAAATCGAACCTTTCTAATTTTTCAACATCTGGACGGCGCTTGCACAGATGGATTTTAAAAATATCTCTGCGTTCTTCACCGTTAGGTAAATCAACAAAGAAAAGCTCGTCAAAGCGCCCCTTGCGGAGAAATTCTCCAGGTAACTTCTCAATGCGGTTAGCAGTTGCCATCACGAACACAGGTGATTTTTTCTCCTGCATCCATGTTAAGAATGTACCGAAGATCCGCGATGAGGTTCCGCCATCAGAATCTGCCGAACCTGCGCCACCTGCAAAAGCTTTGTCAAGCTCATCAATGAATAAAATCATTGGTGAAATAGACTCGGCAACTTTGAGGGCGTTTCGCAAATTTGCTTCTGACTTACCAACAGTTGAGCCATCATAGACTCGCCCCATATCAAGGCGGATCAAGGGCAATGACCAGAGCCGAGCCGTTGTTTTGGCGATTAGGGACTTTCCACAGCCAGGGACACCAAGAATCAGCATCCCTTTCGGTTGAGGCAATCCATAATTTCTAGCTTTCTGACTAAAAGCATTTGATCGCTGTTGCAACCAGTGCTTTAACTCTTCGAGTCCCCCTACGTCATTAATGTCTTCTTCATCCTCCATGTATTCGAGGATGCCATTGCGTCTAATTAGTTGTTGCTTTTCCGAAAGAACAATATCTACTTCTTCTTCAGTGAGCTTGCCATTTGTAACTTGAGCTTTGCGATAGACCTTTTCGGCTTCATCTTGGGTTAAGCCTAATGTCGCTCTTACCAATTTTTCGCGGGTCTCAGGAGATACTTTTCGGGTACGAACTAATCCCAGTTGTTGATCGAGAACTTCTTCGATCGCCTTCATATCTGGTAGAGGAAAGTCAAGTACGACGATTTCTTTTTCTAACTCGACGGGAATCACTTGAATCGGCGACATCAAAATAATCGTTTTCTGAGTGCCTTTAAAATTTGCAACTGCATCGCGTAAACAGCGGACGATGACTGGATGATCGAAGAAAGGATGCGCGTCTTTAAAAACATAGATAGCAGGATCTTTTTGGTCAGCGCGAGTGATCCATTTTAGAGCCGCTTCCGCCGACTCGGTGTTGTGTTGGGCTGCCCCTGTTGTTTGTCCGTACTCAACAATTCCGTGGGTTACAGTCCATGTGAACATCCGAAGTACTGGCTTGATCTGAGAAATAGTAGCGATCGCCCGTTCTGCTCTTTCTTCCTCTGGAGTATTGAGGTAGATCAAGGGATATTGGGCCTGAATTAAAATGCTAAGTTGTTCTTGCATGTTGTAATACCGAGGTTTGTGCCTCTGTCCTCACCTTGTCTACAGAAAAAATAAGATGTTTAGGGAGTTAACTAGGAATTAACTGATTGAAACTAGTTGCTCTTCATCTGGGCTATCAGCTTTGCTAACAGTAACAGGTAGAGATTGAGTACGATTGCCCCCGATCGCTAGCAGTTCACCATCTCGAACCACAACAGTTTGAGAACAGCTTGGGCAATTGTAAGTTTGATGGGTATGCCCGATACCAGAAGACTCGACAATATCAGCGTGGGCTAGGTAGAAGCTGATAGATTTTTCTGCCAAGTCTGACATCGAATCACCATCAATAGCAGAGCGAATCTTAAGCTGTTGATGCAGTCGCTCGGGGAGATAAAAAGTTACCTTTTGCTTGTCTTGCATAATGGTTTAGAGCAGTGAATACCGAGGTATGGAATTAAGTTACAGGTAGAATCTTATACTGTCAAGGGGCTAAACTGCTATGACAGCGATATCTTAATATTTCTTTACATATTTTCTTCTCACTCAAGCATTGGTAATGCGGTGCAAAGCACCGTATTACCAATGCTTGGGAATAATAACAATGAGCTTTGACGTTATAAAACCCAAAACCTAAAAAGCTGTAGCGCAAGCTGCGCCTGCGCTACAGCTTTTTAGGTTTTAAGGATTTTCATGCTTAGCTACTTAGGAACATAATCAAGATTTACCTAGTCATAAATCTCAAATGGATTCCAACACGTTAAATAATTACGCCCAAGTTAAAGCATCCACATAAAGTCAGGTAAGTATGGACATTTATAAAAGTTGTCAATCGAATATGCTCAAGTTAGGTTGGGGAACCTTAGCAAGTATTGTCGCTTTAGCGATCGCTGCGCCTAGTTTCGCGCAAAGTGCGATTTCGCTAGGACGAAGTTTTCGACCTGATCCTGCAACCTTGACTGGAATTGTAGGAGGTAGCACTAGTCTTGCAAGTATCGCGGGGATTGCCGATAATTGTCGTGGTTTTGCTAATGCTCAACCAAATCACACGATTACTTTGACTGATACTTTTCCTGTTATGGACCTATTGGTTTATAGCAGTAATATTAATGATGACCCAACGATGCTGGTCAAGGGGCCAAACGGTATTGTCATTTGTGCCGATGATGAGTCAGGTGGACGCAATCCCCAAGCTACTGGCCGCTTGCCTAAAGGTACTTATCAAATTTGGGTTGGTTCTAAAAATATTAATCAATCTTTTAGCTATACGTTGTCTTTGAGTGAAATACGCCAAAAATGAAATTCTTGAAACTGCCGATCGCTTTAATGGGATTTGCTCTAGTACCAATGCTTTTGTCAATGGCTCCAGTAATGAGCCAAGAAGTCCTAAAGCCGATCTCACCCAAATTCACGCCCGATCCTCAAGTCTATTCTGGCAGTGCAGGTGGAGATTTTCCTTTGCAATCTATAGTAACCAGTAAGGCTAATGGCGAATGCCAAGGATTGACGCAGCAGTCACCAAGTCATTCTTTGACGGTGCAGAAAGATTTTGGCTTTCTAGCTTTGAAGGTGTTAGGAGATCGCGATTTGTCGCTATTAGTCAAGGGCCCTGATGGAATTTATTGCCGCAATGGTACAAAGCCTGAAGTATCAGGCGCTTGGATGGCGGGAAAATATGAAGTTTGGGTCGGTACAGCGAATGGCGATCGCACTTCTTATCAATTAACTCTTAGTGAGACTAATCAGTAAACCCAAAAAAAGAGAGGAGCGCCGAGCGCTCCTCTCTTTTTTTGGGTTCAGGTAAAGGCTACGCAAAGCGTCGCTTTTAATTTATTTGGAAATATTCCAGTAAGGGAGTTGTTGATTTGGTTCGATTTTGACTCCTTCTACACCTTTTTGGGCGAAGGCATATTCTTTGTTTTGCCAGAGTGGAATAAATGGTACGTCTTGAGCCAAAATTTCCTGAATGTTTTGCAGTATTTGCGATCGCTTAACGCTATTACTCTCTTTTCGTTGTTTGGCAATCAAATCATTCATGATTGGGTTGTTATAAAATGAGCCTTGAAATTGACTGCCACCTTTTTTGCAGCGATCGCCTTCCGCTTCTTCACATTCTAAAAATGGCTTGATATAGTTATCAGGGTCAAGAATATCGGGAACCCAATCGAGTAAGTAGGCAGGATATACTCCTTTATCTAGAAACGCATAACCGACTGTATTTTCAACACGCTCAGTTTTAATCTGCAAAATTTTGCCGATGTTCTTTTGGATCGAAGCACGCAAGGTACTGGCGATCAGGTCACCGTTACCGCCATATTTTGGGGAATACCAGATTGAAATTTGGGCAGGTTTATCGTCAGAATATCCTGCGGCTTCCAGTAATTGCCGCGATAGTTTGCCATTGCCATTGCCATATTTCTGCTCGAATACAGGTTTGGACTCAGCAAAGGCGCTAGGAATCAAGCTATACAGTGGCGCACGTTGATTAAAAAATATGCGCGATTCTAAAAGAGGGCGATCGATTGCGGCGGCGAGGGCTTGGCGCACGCGCACATCATTAAGTGGCGCTTGTTGGGTATTTAGCACCATATATAAGATGGTTGCACCTTGCCCTGATGCGATCGTCCAGCCATTTTGTTTGGCATTAGTTTCCACGCTTTTGACCTGAGTTGGCGTGAGCGTCTGAAAAGCGATGTCAACTGCGCCTGTTTTAAATGCATTGAGTAAGTTGGCATTGGAAGAGAAAAACTGAATATCAATACCTCTATTGACAGGTTTTCTGCCCCAATAGTCAGGAAATGAATCAAGACGTAAGTAGCTACCTTCGACAAACTGCGTAACTTGGTAGGGACCAGTCCCAACTAACTTATCGGGTAAGAACAGAAGTTTACCTGTTTTTTCATTCTTGATGTGTTTGTAAACCTGCGGTGAGATCGCGGCGGCTCCTGTAAAGGCTAAAAATTTTGGAAAAAACTGCAAAGGTTGTTTAAGCTTAAAGACTAGTTCAGCTTCGTTTGGTGCAGAAATCGCTTCGATCACATCAGTTAATATGTATGCTGGTGCGCCTTTAGAGTTCATGAAGCGTTCTAAGGCGAATTTCATCGTGTAGGCATTAAAATTGGTGCGATCGTGAAATTTGATGCCTGTTCGCACTGGCACTGTATAAATTAAGCCATCTTCGCTAACTTTTGGCATTGCTGAAGCAAGTTGTGGCACGATCTCGTTGGAGCCTTCTTTGTAGGTATAAAGGCGTTCGAGCGTGTTGTAGAAAACATTGCTAATAAAAAATTCATTAGCATCCGCAGGATCGAGGGTGCGGATTTTGCTGGTCGTACCTAAAACTATACGCTCATCGGTGCGATCGCTTATCCCTAACCTATTACCGCTACTAATGATTTTGCCATTGGTACAGGAAAATAGAGCGGTTATTGTAATTAAGGCGATCGCAAACCAAGCCAAAAAGCGACGCAGCAAATATCTCATTGATCTGTTTAGCCGAAAACATAACTGGATTTCTTACTGCTAAATTTTCTCACAATTGAACGCCCAAACCACGCAATTTGAGTAAAGCGCTGCAAGTAGGTAAGCGTAACGAAACTCAAAAAGCTATGGCACACGCGCAGCATGTGCCATAGCTTTTTGGGTTTTAAGTTTTCTCTAGAAATTGCAAGGACCTTTCTTCCCATTAGGACAAATAGTTTCCTCATCTGTTTTTGGAAGTTTAGTTTTT
>JAJAZG010000576.1 GCA_026785865.1 Pseudanabaena sp. CAN_BIN31 | reverse complement strand
TTCACTAGCGGTTAATACATTCACAATTTGCTGAATTGCCTTATTAGAAATATCTGCCCAACGCTTTTCGAGTTCCACTTCTGCTTTATTTAGTAAATATTCCCATAGGCGCAACGAGATCTCAACGGGACAATAATTAGAAATAAACTTTTTCGATTGATCGGTTTTCGCGTTTAATAAAATTTGCTTAACCGCTTCCGCTTTGAGCGTAGGTATCCAATTAACGGCTAATTTTGCTTGATAATTACAATCATGCAATTCTCGCGCTCCCCATGCTGACAGCTTTAAAACGGCGGGCCCACTCATTCCCCAATGGGTAATTAACAAAGCTCCTGATTGTTCTAATTGATTTTGGGCAGACTTCTTCTTTTCAAGGTTTGGTGATGAAGTCACCAGCTTAACAGTGGCAGGATTTACACTCACGCCTGCTAGTTCATGTAGCTTAGAATCTTTGATATTAAAAGTAAAAAGCGAAGGTACAGGAGGTTCCAGTTCATGTCCTAAAGATCTGGCGATCGCATAGCCTGATGGACTACTACCTGTCGCTAATAACAGGCGATCGCAAATTATATTCTCGCCATTTTTAAGGATCACATCAAATTTGCTCTCCCCTAAACGTTCAATTTTTTGAACCAAAACATTATTGCGAAGAACAACACCAGCTTTTTTGGCGGCAAACATTAATGCTTCTACAATTGTTTCCGAATCATCGGTAATAGGAAACATTCTGCCATCGGCTTCGGTTTTTAACTTCACACCTTCAGTATTAAACCATCGCACCACATCAAGTGGCTGAAAACGAGAAAATGCACCGCGTAAAGCCTTGCCACCTCTGGGATAGTTCTGGACTAATTGCGAAGTTTCAAAGCAATGATGCGTAACATTGCAACGCCCACCGCCTGAAATTCTCACTTTAGCCAGAGGCTGCCGCCCTGCTTCTAATAAGGTTACTCGCGTATGCGGTGCTTGTGCTGCATGGATAGCGCCAAAAAAACCTGCCGCCCCGCCACCAATAACTACAACTTCTATATTTGCCACACTATGACCATACTTTCTAAAACAATACCAACTTCTTTCTGTTAAACTATTTTGCGCTTAAAAAAATAATAATAAATAATTAATATGAGTACAGCCGTTTTTATTAAAGATCAAACTGAATTTGAAGTCTTAAAAAAAGATACACCTCTACTTGTTGTGGATTGTACCGCCACTTGGTGCGGTCCTTGTAAAGTGATCACTCCCTTAATTGACAAGTTGGCAGAAAACTATGGCGATCGCGCCAAAGTCATGAAATTAGATATTGATACAAATAAGCCATTGGCTAAGGAATTTGGACTAAAAAGTATTCCTGCGGTGCTGTTTTTTAAACAGGGGGAATTGGTCGAGAGCATGATTGGAGTCAAGACCTATGAAGAGTTTAGTGCCACCATAGAAAAATATCTGTAATACTCCAACAAAGGCGGCGCTGTGCGCCGCCTTTGTTGGTTTTAAGCTAGCAATTGCTCAAGCTTACCTTGACGATCTAAGTCGTGAACGGCATCACAGCCGCCAATATGTAGATCGTTAATAAAAATTTGAGGCACAGAGCGCTTACCATCAGAACCTCTTGCCACCATTTGCGATCGCGCTGCATCATCACCATCGATCACATATTCGGTATACTCTACGCCCTTCTTATCAAGTAGATGTTTTGCTCTAATACAAAAAGGACACATCCGCCATGTATAAATCTCAACCTTTGCCATTACATTTTCCTAAATATATTAGATCGCATTTCAATTTTAACCCAAAAATTAGAGGCGGCGCTTCGCGCCGACTCTAATTTTTGGTTAGGTGCGATCGCGAGATGGTTTCAGGTCAGAACTTGGAGTAGTAGGCGCAGGTGTTGGCTCTTGCAGCGATGGCGATGCTGAGGGTGATGGAGTTGTGGTAGGCTGTGGATCGGGAAGAGTAAGCGTCGGTATTTTGGAAGTAACTTCCTCAGGATGACTTGGTGGAATCCCTTCACTGACGATAATCTCTTCGATTACAGTTTTCACGATCGGAGCCGCTACGGTGGAACCAAAGGCATCATCACCAATGGGTTCATCAATCACCGCCAGCACCACATAACGCGGCTCTTTGGATGGAAAGATGGCAGCAAAGCTAGTAATTTTGGTATTGGCATAACCACCGCCAGTGGATAATGCTTTTTGAGCAGTACCAGTTTTACCGCCCATGCGATAACCCGCAATCCGCGCAGGTTTACCTGTTCCTTTTTCAACGACATTAGTCATCATCTCCACGACACGTTGAGCCGTAGCGGGTGAGATAATCTGGCGCGGCGTAGGCAATTTCGGCTGATAATATTCTTCGCCTTCTTCATTAATCAGTCCTTTAACAACATGAGGCGTAAGTAATTTACCGCCACTGGCAATGATTCCATGCAGTTGCACCATCTGAATCGTCGTGAGCGAAAAGCCCTGACCGAAAGAGGCGGTGGCAGGTTCAATCACATACTCAAGGAATTGCTCTTGGGGCTTGAGAGTGCTAGGTGTTTCGGCAGGAAGATCGATGCCCGAAATATCACCTAAGCCGATTCGCTCTAGCCAACCATAATAAACCGAGGGCTTCATGCTTTGGATGATATGCACCATGCCCACATTGCTTGATCGCTCTAAAATTTGACTGATGCTTAGGGGGCCAACTGCACCCACTTTTTCGTAGTCAAAGTTAGCCACAGGCCAGCCGCCGATTGTCAAAGCTCCTTCGTCATTAAGGACGGTATCGGGTTGAATTGCGCCTGCTTCGAGGGCGATCGCCACATTGAGCGGTTTAAAAGTAGAACCTGGTTCGTAAAGATCGGAAACTGCCCAATTTTTGAAAAGCTTAACATCAGTATCGTAATAACGATTCGGGTCGTAAGTTGGTTCCGTTACTAGCGTGAGTAAGCCGCCATCCCGTACATCCATCACAATCACAGCGCCACGCTTAGCACTATATTTGACCATCTGTTGCTTGAGAACTTGCCTTGCCGTGCGCTGAATTCTAGAATCAATCGTGATCTGTAAATTGGTGCGATCGCTATTGATCATTCCCGCAGGAATTCGATTGGGAATTAACTTCCCAGATCCATCTTGAGTAACAGATGGAGATTGATCGGTACGCTCCAACAATTTTTCCTGACTAAGTTCAATTCCCGCTTGACCACGATGATCGACATTCACATAGCCAAGGACTTCAGCAGCGAGATCTTGCTGAGGATAAAGACGGTGACGTTGTTGAATTAGCTCTAATCCATCAAGTCGTAAGTTGTAAATGAGATCGGCATTTTCTTCTGATAGCCAATACTCAACTTGAATAGAAGTTGTATCACGAGTTAAGACATTGAGAAGCTTGTCAGGTGGACGCTTGAGAATTGGGGCAAGCTTAGCGACGACTTCTTCGATCGCTGATTCTTTCTGACTTTCCTTCGATTTTTTAAAAAGGTTCGGATAAGCAAATAATGTATAGACAGGGCGATCCAAGGCTAAAACTGCACCTTTGCGATCAGTAATCGTGCGGCGGGGAATAAATGGGCGCAGCGTAAACATTTGTTGTCGCCTTGCCTTATCTAATAATTCGGGTGATGTGACAACTTGTAAATAAACGAGGCGCACGACCAACGCCACGATCGCCAATGCCAAAATTATCCAGATCAGCACAGTTCGGCGTTTGAACAGATTGATAGTGGAAATATTTTTGGACGAGGAAGATGGGGTCATGGGAGTATTTAGCCGAGATCTTGACAAAGTTGGCGGAAGCGATCGCCGCGTTGCTCAAAGTTAGCAAACTGATCAAAGCTTGCACATGCAGGGGAGAATAGCACAGTTGGCAGAGGCTGACTAGGATGATTATGGGCGCGGCTATGGGCAATATCGGCGGCTTGTTTTACGGCTTTTTCGAGCGTATCGACAATTTTATGATTTCTAAAGCCTTCAGTTGTAAGCATCTCCGCAAATAATGGAGCCGCCTCACCGATTAATAATACCGCGATCGCCCTTTGATGAATTTGCTCTAACCAGCCCTTAGCATCACCTTGCTTGGGCGCACCACCCGCGATCAAAATTACGGGTGCTTTTACAGACTGCAAACCCACTACCGCCGCATCATAGTTAGTTGCCTTGCTGTCATTGATAAAGGCAGTCCCTTCATAAGTACGAATATGTTCGAGGCGATGAGGTACGCCTTGAAAGTCAGAAATGGCGCGATCAATATGCTCAGAGTCAATACCTGCAAGCTTCGCCGCCGCCACTGCCATTAATAAATTTTGGCGATTATGTCTACCTAAAAGCTGCCAGTGGGAAATTGGGAAAACTGGCTCACCGCGAAACTTCACCCAACTTTTTTCAATACAAGCACCATCGGCGATCGCCTCAATAATTTGCCCATCAACTCCTGTCCAGATCGCTTTCGGCCACATCGCCGCCCCAAATTTTTCTAAGTAAGGATCATTACCATTGAGGATGACATGTGCGGAGCAAGCGATCAAACTTGCCTTGATATCGCGATAAGCATTGAGCGTATGGTGGCGATCGAGATGATCGGGGGTAAAGGTTGTCCAGATGCCAATTTGGGGCTTGACGGTTTGGGTGGATTCGATCTGATAGCTACTTAATTCGGCAATAATCCAATCTGGCTGAATTTGTTGCTGCAATACTTTCAAAGCAATCTCGCAAGCAGGAAGACCAATATTGCCACAGGCGATCGCCTTCAGCCCCGCCGCCTGAAAAATTGCTGTCGTTAATGATGTGACGGTGGTTTTCCCGTTAGTGCCTGTGATGCCCACCCAAGGAATATGCTTGAGGTAGCGCCATGCCAATTCAATCTCGCCAATGGTTTCAATGCCAAGCGATCGCGCCTGTTCGACTTCAGCACGATCCCAAGGTACACCCGGACTAACGGCAACGAGATCAATACTCTGCCCCATTTCGATTAATTTGGCAAAGTCAGGAAATCCACCAAGCTCAACCGCAATACCTTCGGATTCTAAAGCTTGTTTGCGCTGTTTTAAGCTCGGACTAGCATTGCTATCACTAACTGTCACCTGCCAGCCATCAGCCTTGAGCAGTTTTGCAGCAGAGATTCCCGACTGTCCTAGTCCTAATACATACGCTTGTGGCATAGCGATCGCTTGATTTATAAATTTATTAAAAAGTTAATAACCAAGAATACAGGAAGATGCGACTAATAATTTCTAAGTAAGTGGGCAAAAGAAACCCAAAACCCAGAAAGCTGTAGCGCACGCTGCGCGTGCGCTACAGCTTTTTGGGTTTTAAGGTTTCTTTTGCCTAGTTACTTAAATCATCAAAAGACTTCAATAACTCGCGATCGCAAACTAAACAGATTCCAAACACTGATTAATTAAGGAAATCTTAACAAGGCTGAGAACCTAGATGCACGTAGAAGAGAACTCTTTAGACACAAAGTTATACCTTGTTAACACCGTTAACATCCTAAAAAGTACCTGATAATGTGCTTATTCAAGTATCTGAAACTGCATTGACACAAAGATAGGATTTTCCACCATGCTACAAGGTTGGATACAAATTGTAATAACGCTGGTAATTATTGTCGCGATCGCGCCGATCTTTGGTGGCTACATCGCACGAGTGTTTTTAGGACAAAAGACATTACTGGACAGGATTTTAAATCCTTGCGAGAGCTTAATCTTTAGTCTCAGTGGCGTGCAATCAAAGACGCAAATGACGGGCTGGCAATATGCGCGGGCAATTTTATACAGCAATTTGGCGATGGCGATAATTGTGTCCTCGATCATCTTTTTTCAGGGAGCTTTACCGCTTAACCCAACAGGAATGAGCGCTCCAAGCTGGGATACGAATTTACATACAACAATCTCGTTTATCACCAATACCAATCAACAACATTATTCGGGTGAGACGACTCTTAGTTATTTTTCTCAAACGTTGGGTTTGGGATTCTTGTTTTTTACCTCTGCTGGAACTGGACTGGCGGTGGGTATCGCCTTTATTCGCGGCTTAACAGGGCGATCGCTTGGTAATTTCTATGTGGACTTAACCCAAGCTATCACTAGAATTTTGCTGCCAATTAGTATTATTGGCGCGATCGCATTGATGATCGCAGGAGTTCCCGAAACTCTATCAGCTCCAATCGTTATCCCAACTTTGGAAAATGCAAATATTAGTCAGGCGATCGCGATCGGACCTGTTGCACATTTCGAGATCATCAAACAGCTTGGCGAAAATGGCGGCGGGTTTTTCGGCTCTAATTCCGCACATCCGTTTGAGAATCCCAATGGCTTTACAAATCTGGTTCAAATTTTGGCAATGATTTCGATCCCGACTGCACTAATCCATACCTATGGTGTGATCGCGAATAACCGCAAGCAAGCTTGGCTACTCTTTGGGATGGTATTCATTCTTTATGTAGCTTTCATTATCATCACAGGGATTGGCGAGTATCAAGGTAATCCCCTCGTTAATGCTTTATTGGGTTCCCAGAGTCCTAATTTTGAAGGAAAGGAAGTTCGCTTTGGTTGGGCGCAATCAGCTTTGTTTGCGGTTACAACTACAGGGACAATGACTGGCGCGGTTAATTCTATGCATGATTCCCTCATGCCAAGCGGCGGCTTTGTCACTTTGTCTAATCTGTTTCTGCAAATCATTTGGGGCGGGCAGGGAACAGGAACTGCTTATTTGTTTGCCTATTCGATTTTGGCAGTATTTGTGACTGGCTTAATGGTTGGCAGAACTCCCGAATTTCTGGGACGCAAGATTGAAAAGAATGAAGTGGTTTTAACCAGTTTTTTGATTTTGCTAATCCATCCGATTTTTATTTTGATTCCCAGCGCGATCGCCTTAGCATTTCCCGATCAGCTAGCAGGAATTAGCAATTCGGGATTTCATGGACTCACTCAAGTCGTTTATGAATATGCATCGGCGGCAGCAAATAATGGCTCTGGTTTTGAAGGTTTAGCCGACAGTCAACCCGCCACCACCTCACTATGGTGGAATCTCAGTACTTCCATTAGTTTGTTAGGCGGTCGTTATATCCCTTTAATTGCGCTGCTGCTCTTAGCTGATGGCATATCTCGTAAGCAGCCTGTTGCCATGACTACAGGCACATTGCGGACTGACACGGTTCTTTTTACCAGTGTCACCGCAGGCGTGATTTTAATTATGGGTGCATTAACTTTCTCTCCTATCTTGGCTTTAGGCTCCGTTACTGAAGCTTTTCTCATCGCTAAAGGCGGCTAAAATCCATGGATAATAATTCAACATCTCCTAAAAAACAAGAGCTTAGCAGCACTCGCGAGTCTCGTAGACATACACCCAAAGCATCAATGGCGGGACTCTACCAACGTGCTGTCCGCGATTCTTTCCGCAAGCTAAATCCGCGTATTGCTGTTCGCAACCCTGTCATGTTTATGGTTTGGGTTGGAACGCTAGTTACTCTGCTCGTCACTATCGATCCCAACTTGTTTGGAACTGTTCCATACGATCCCAATCAACAACGGGTTCTGAATGGTTTAATTACGGTGATTCTGTTTTTTACAGTATTATTTGCCAATTTTGCTGAGGCGATCGCCGAAGGACGCGGTAAAGCACAGGCTGACTCATTACGCACAACGCGATCGGATACGATCGCTACCAAAGTATTGCCTGATGGTTCTATCCAGCAAGTCAGTTCTACAGAATTGCGCCGTGGTGATTTAGTCAAAGTCAAGATTGGCGAAATGATTCCTGCTGATGGTGAAGTCATTGGAGGTTTAGCCTCAGTTGATGAGTCCGCAATCACAGGAGAATCGGCTCCCGTTCTCAAGCAACCAGGTACAGATATTGCTAGCTCCGTTACAGGTGGAACTCGTGTAGTTTCCGATGAATTGACGATCAAGATTATGGCTGACCCTGGACAAGGATTTATCGATCGCATGATCGCCCTTGTTGAAGGTGCAGAGCGCACGAAAACGCCTAACGAAATTGCCTTGACAGTTCTGCTGACAGTTCTTACACAGGTGTTTCTGATTGTCGTGGCGACGATTACACCGATCGCCAATTATGTAAATACGCCAACAACGATCGCGATTCTCATTTCCCTCCTAGTTGCCCTGATTCCTACCACGATTGGGGGATTGTTGAGTGCGATCGGCATTGCAGGCATGGATCGTGTCGCTCAGTTTAATGTGATTGCCACATCAGGACGCGCTGTCGAAGCTTGTGGTGATATTAATACTTTGGTACTTGATAAAACAGGCACAATTACCCTTGGCAATCGACTCGCTGATGAATTTATTCCAGTCAACGGACATTCTCTCGCAGAAGTTGCTAATATTGCGCTCTCAGCAAGCATCTTTGATGAAACTCCTGAAGGCAAATCGATTGTGCTGCTAGCCGAAAAATTAGGGGCGATCGTGAACTTTGATCGCGACCAAGCTAAAGGGCTTGATTTCTCGGCGCGGACAAGAATGAGTGGAACCGATTTGCCCGATAATATCGAAGTTCGCAAAGGTGCTGTTGATGCGATTCGAGGATTTGTGCGATCGCGATCGGGTGAAGTCCCGCCAGAATTTGAAACCGCCTATGAGAAGGTTTCCAGACTCGGCGGCACTCCCTTGGGTATATGTCAGGGCGGCGATTTATACGGTGTAATCTACCTTAAAGATATCGTCAAGGCAGGATTACGCGAGAGATTTGATCAACTACGGCGGATGGGTGTTCGCACAATTATGCTCACAGGTGACAATCAAATCACCGCTTCTGTAATTGCTGAAGAAGCAGGAGTTGATGACTTCATCGCTGAGGCAACCCCCGAAGACAAGATCGAAGTAATCCGCCGCGAGCAGGCTCAAGGCAAGCTGGTAGCGATGACGGGTGATGGCACAAATGACGCGCCTGCACTGGCCCAAGCAAATGTCGGTGTTGCCATGAACTCAGGCACACAAGCCGCCAAAGAAGCCGCCAATATGGTGGATTTGGATTCTGATCCGACAAAGTTAATCGATCTAGTGGCGATCGGTAAACAGTTGCTGATTACTCGTGGCGCATTGACCACCTTCTCGATCGCCAATGATATCGCTAAATATTTCGCGATCATCCCCACTATTTTCGCCGCGTCAGGGATTGGCGCTTTGAATGTCATGGGTCTCAAAAGTCCCCAATCAGCGATTCTCTCAGCCCTAATCTACAATGCCTTAATTATTCCCGCCCTAATTCCCCTCGCCTTAAAAGGTGTAAAATTCCGTCCTCTTACTGCCGATCAACTATTACAGCGCAATATTTTGCTTTACGGTCTAGGCGGCGTAATTGCTCCATTTATTGCCATCAAATGTATCGACATTCTATTACCGATTATTTGAACACGGATTAAACGGATTATTCGATTTCACAGACTTTTTAATTGCCATATTCAATCCATCTAAAAATCTGCGTAATCCTTTAATCCATTTAATCTGTGATTCTGACTCTTTTATCTCCTAAACAACCATGAAAAAGATTTTTTTTAATAACCTCCCGATCTCCGATCTTCAAGATTTATGGCAACTCGCAACTAAAAAGAAATATCCCAAATATCTATTCCTTGCACTCTGTCTAAATCTAATCGTTGCTCCAGCAGTCTATGCCGCTAATGCTGAAAGTTTTAGCCGCTATCAAGCCTATGCCCTAGGACTTTTAGGGATCGCCACTGTCGTTTTCTCAATCTATCTATTTGCGGTCATGTTCCAACCTGAGAAATTTTAAGCTGTACTAAATCTATGAACGAAATTATTAAAGCTATTCGCGCCACTCTTGTTCTCTGGCTTCTCGTTGCCGTGATTTATCCTTTTAGTATGATTGCGATCGCGCAATTACCCTTTCTATCAAATCAAGCCAATGGCAGTCTAATTCGTAATCCTCAAGGGCAAATTGTCGGTTCGGCACTAATCGGACAACCATTTACAAGCGATCGCTATTTCAACAGTCGCTCTAGTACCATCAACTACAGCACTGCTGATCCTAAAAAAGATGATGCTGGCATTCTGAAAACAGGTGTTTCAGGCGCAAGCAATCTCGCGCCCAGCAATCCCGATCTTTTAAAACGGATTTCTAGCAATTCTGATAGCGCTATCAATCAACTTAAGCAAGCAGGAATTACGCCCACTGCCGATTTGGTCTATACCTCTGGTTCTGGACTCGATCCGCATATCACGCCCGAATCGGCTAAGTCTCAGATCGCCAGAGTTGCTAAAACTCGCAATCTGTCACCAAGTCAATTAGAAAGTCTGATTCAAAAAAATACTGACGGGCGTTTTCTAGGAATCTTTGGCGAAGATGGCGTAAATGTTTTGAAATTAAACTTAGAGTTAGATTCTCTAGTAAAAACATAAATCAAAAGTGGTACAATGAGTGGTACAAGTTTGGAGTGCCAATGGAAATTTTTAGCGCCAGTGAAGCCAGAACTAAACTTTTTAGCTTAGTGGAACAGGTTAATAAAGACCACTTACCAAGAATCATCACCAGCCGTCAAGGTGACGCAGTATTGCTGTCCAAAGATGATTGGGAAAGTATTCAGGAAACTCTTTATTTGCAATCTATTCCCTACCTAGTTGAGTCAATTAGGGTAACTAAAAAGGAAGATGATTGGATTTCCGAAGATGAGTTTTTGGGAGCTTTAAATGGATTGGCAGATTGAATTTAGTAGAAATGTTCTGAAGGATGCTAAAAAATTGAAGGCGGCTAATTTAGAAGCTAATGTCAGATCGTTGCTAGAAATTCTTAAACGTAATCCTTTTGAGCCATCTTACGAAAAGCTCTCAGGCAACCTCAAGGGCTATTTCTCAAGACGAATCAATGTCAAACACCGTCTTGTCTATTCAATTAATGCGGAAACGAAAATAATTAGGGTTGTTTCTATTTGGACGCATTACGAATAAGCAAGTGGTCAAAAGAAACCCTAAAAACCAAAAAGCTGTGGCGCACGCGCGGTGTGCGCCACAGCTTTTTGGTTTTTGGTTTTATCATATTTATCAACCTAAACAGTTATTTACAATCAACAATATGCCATACAACAATTACAAAAAGATTGATGAGGTACTGGGAGAATTTGGTGTTAACTATGCCGAGCAACATTTTATTCAAATTTCTGAGATAGAAATCCCTGAGTACTTTGAAGCAGAAATCGAGTTAACGTTGAGAGAAGGAATTTATAAAAATTCAGAATATGCTCTTTGTGAAACTCTGATTTATCCGACACTCAGAGAAATATGGAAGCGTTACAAAACTGATTTATCGCTGTGGAGTCATCAACCACTCAACTATAATGAAAATCTCTGCGGTATTCCTGATTACATGGTGGCAAGGCGATCGCCTATGGGCAAAATCTTTCTCGAAAAGCCCTTCTTGATTATTGTTGAAGCGAAAAAGGATAACTTCGAGGAAGGCTGGGCGCAATGTATCGCGGAGATGATCGCCGCTCAGAAAATAAATTATCAAGCCAATCAAACATTAACACCCATATTTGGGATTGTGTCCACTGGTGTAATTTGGGAATTTGGAATGCTTAGTGAAAATTACGGTACAAACCATTTCACTAAGGAGATTACGATTTATACAATCCAGAATTTGAAGTTATTGTTTGCAGCGATCGCATTTATGTTTGAGCAATCAAAATTAGAACTAACAGCTTTCCGAAAATTATGATTAAAAACCATCGTCGTGGCAAACACAAAATATTTATCGGCATGAGTCCTGGTGTGGGCAAAACCTATCGGATGCTAGAGGAAGGACACCGACTGCGTTCTGAAGGAATTGATGTCGTAATTGGTTTACTGGAAACTCATAATCGTGCTGAGACTAAGGCAAAAGCGATCGGGTTAGAACTAATTCCCCGCCAACAGATTTCTTGCGAATCCGTGACGCTCACTGAAATGGATACCGAGGCTATTCTCAAGCGTCAGCCTCAGTTAGCGCTAGTGGATGAATTAGCACATACTAATGTCCCAAATGCGGAACGCGAGAAGCGTTATCAAGATGTAGAAGTTCTACTCGAAGCGGGAATTGATGTCTACTCAACTGTGAATATTCAACATATCGAAAGTCTCAATGATACAGTTGCCAAAATTACAGGAGTGATCGTAAGAGAAAGAATTCCCGATCGCATTTTAGAAGCCGCCGATGAGGTTATTGTTGTTGATGTCACGCCTGAAACCCTTCAGGAAAGGCTGCGCGATGGTAAGATCTACGCCCCTGAAAAAATCGATCAATCTCTAAATAATTTTTTTCAGCGCCGCCATCTGATTGCTTTGCGTGAATTAGCACTACGAGAAATTGCCGACAATATCGAAGACGATCTCGAAGCACACGATCGTTCAGGTTCCACCACTAATCTCATTTGTAATATTCACGAACGAGTTTTAGTCTGTGTCTCTACCTATCCCAATTCGCTCCAGTTGTTACGAAGAGGCGCGAGAATTGCGGCATACATGCATGCTCAACTCTATGTCTTATTTGCTGACGATACCGATCGCTTTTTGTCCAAAGCCGAAAGCTTACATATTGAAACCTGTGAGCGTTTGTGCAAAGAGTTTGAAGGTACTTTTATTCGAGTAAGAGATAGTCAGGCTTTAAAGGCGATCGTGGAGACAGCCAAAGAATATCGCATTACGCAAATTGTTATGGGTGAAAGCCAGAAGTCGCGTTGGCAGGTTTTCTTTAAGGGATCGCTGACTCAAAGAATTTTGCGATCGCTCAAAAATGTGGATATTCATATTATCTCCACCACTAAAATCGGCGATGACATCATTTAGTGACGCGCTGAGCGCGTCACTAAATACTCGTTTGGTGATGAAAGTAGCAACAACGCGCTGCTGCGCGTCACTACATACTCATTAGTCGTGGAGCCAAGCTTCTGTGGCAATACCTAATTTGCTAGCTGTATCAATTAACTGATGTAGCTCCAAATTAGAAATACTTTCACAGAGATTTACCTGAATATGAATTGGTTGTTTTTCAGTAGATTCTAAATCGAGAATCTGTCTAGCAAGTACACATTGAGGGGCGATCCGTTTGAATAAATAATTTAGAAAAGCCTCCTGTGAGAGATTTAGATCGAGCTTCAAGTTTAGGCGATCGCTGATTGCTAAAGACTGCTCAATCTGATTGAGATAGTTAAATAGCGACTTTTCGTTGAGATCTTGAAGTTGAGCAAGCTGTTGAATCTGATTCAAGATATAAGTTTCGAGAATTTTGGCATCTTCCTCGTGAGTAAATTTACAACCCAAATTAAGCGCCTCGATCGCCACAGCGTCTAGTCCCACATTCGGGAGCGATTCACCTGTTTCTAAGCGCTTTAATTCTTCGGTGAGACGATTGTTTAAAACAATATCTGCGGCGACTTGTAGTTCGCGCGGCACTGGCAGATCGTCACGACGGAACGAGATTAAAATCCCATAATTATCGCGATAGACTTGTTCGTATAGTTGATCGAGTCTAGTCAGTGTCTCATCAGCCAGCATTCGCAAAATCCGATGACGCTCCTCTGCAAAAAGATGATGCAGATTGAACTGTTCACCGCTAAAATTGCTTGCCATTGATAGAATTACCGCAGCAGTGTTTGCGTGTTTGAGAACCTTAAACAAAGTTGCCTTAATTTCCTCATATTCGCGCCGCCCTGTGAAGGGTTGGATGCAGCAATGGAAGTCATCGCCGCCAAGGTGCAGCACCGCAAAAATATAATTGACCGACTCTTGGGTGATCCCCGAAGTCAAATTAATTTGCCCGATCGCTAAAGCCATCGAACCAATCCGTTGCAGTTGATAATCCTGTTGTTGGATGGTATAGCAATAGATTTGTTGCGATCGCGCATAATTTTCCAAGGTTGAACTCAGGGCATATTGGGCGGCAACCTGTCCGAGACTGATGCGATTGGTGACTACCTTTTTACGGTAAACGCCTTTACCGTCTTTAAATTCAGCGAGGTTGCTGGGCGCGTTTTCCATGCGTTTGATGAATTCATCCTCTAGCAGCACTCCCGCCACATCCGCCGCTAGCTCGATCGCTCTGGCGGCATAGCGCAAAATCTGCACAGTTTCAGGTCGCGATAATTCTTCAAAGAACCAGCCGCAACTGGTAAACATCAATAAGGCATGACGCTGCATTTCCAACAGCCGCAGAGCATCAATTCTCTGTGCCGAGGTCAAAACTTTGCCGCTACATTGTTGTTCAAAAAATTCTTCTAAAACTGGTGAATGTTCCGCAATGCCATCGCGCAAAGAATATTCCAACACATCAATATAGCGATCGCGAGCTTCCCAAGGATCGTTAAAATATTTGCGCCCAATATCGACATATACCGTGGCAAGGCGATCGCGTAACCAGTTGAGACTATCGCGCAATGGTCGCCGCCATAATAGTTGATAGCCCGAACCTTCACCGCCACAGGTGCAACCACCTTGCCAGCGATCAACACCATGGGCGCAACTCCATGCAGTCACGGATTTTAATTCCGCTTCCCATGATGGTGGGAATAAGCTCAAATAATGGGCGTAATTAGTGACAGTCCAGCCGCGTTTGGGAAATTCTTCGACAAAGGCATAGGAAAGAGTTTTTTCGGTAAAGTGTTTGTGATGCCCGAAGGTTTCGCCATCAGTCGCCACAGAAATCATCTGATGTTGACGATGATCGTTGCGGACGGCCTGATTGAGACGCTTAGAAAAATCATGAGAACTACCTAAAAGAACGCCAAATCCCATATCGCGAGAAATGGGACCATCGTAGAAAAATACATCGATATAAGCATCAGTATCCGCAGGTAAATGGAACTGTCCGAGTTCCGATACGTTGCTTTTAGTATTGCTATGGCGGCGTAAATAGCAACGATAGGGGCGAGTGGGATCGATCTGTGCTTCGCCAACCTCTTGCCACGCAGGGCTGGAATTGTCTTTGGTGGGTAAGGGGCGACAGCGTTGCGCCTGTGATGGGGCAAGCACAATAAACTTGATCCCCTCTAATACCAAAGCCTCAAGGGTTTCGTAGTCAACAGCCGTCTCGGCGAGCCACATCCCTTCGGTTTCGCGGCCAAATCTTGACTTAAAATCTTCCTTGCCCCAGCGAATTTGCGTCAATTTGTCGCGCCAATTCGCTAAGGGCATGATGATGTGGTTATAGACTTGCGCGATCGCATTGCCATGACCATTAAGGCGATCGGCGCTGCGTTTATCGGCATCTAAAATTGCTTGATAGGTATCGAGATCGTGAAATTCCATCCATGAGAGCAGCGTTGGCCCCATGTTAAAACTCATGTACTCGTAGTTATTCACGATCTTGACGATCTTGCCATCATGACGCTCGATCCGCGAGAATGCGTTGGGGCGGTAGCATTCATGATGAATCCGCGCATTCCAGTCATGAAAAGGCGCAGCGCTTTCTTGGCGCTCGATCGCATTTAGGTAAGGGTTTTCACGCGGAGGCTGATAAAAGTGACCATGAATTGTGATATAGATTCCCGAATCGGTGGGAATCTCGACATCAGGTGAAGAAACAGAAGCAGCAACAGTCACGCGGGTCTTCCCTTACTAGGCAAACGAAATATGTAATCTATATTGGCAGATATTTCGCTTGGTTCACAAGTTTTTTACAGATCATCCCAGAATTAATAGTTCGACGCGGAGCGTCAAACTATTAATTCTGGGATGATCTTAGTCACTATTTCTGACGACAAATTTCTAGGCGGTAGAAAACAGGATCGACTAGATTAAATCCTTCCCAAAAAAACAAGCTTGGTAAATGTCCACGCGGCGCAGCGATCGCAAAGGTCAAATTCTCATATTTTCGCCAAATCTTTGGAGAAAATCCTAGATTTAACCAGCGTGGTTTGCGCCATCCTACGCGATCGGCAAACTTTTCATAGATTTTGGCAAATTCCCAATAGTTATTTTCTTCGTAAATTAATCTACCGCCGAGATTTTTCCAGATTTTCTGCTGAGCGCTCCAACCAAAGCGATTATTCGTTGCGTCCATCCATGCTTGATCGATCGCTTGCCAGACATCGCAAGAAATGAGATCGATATCATCGGCAGTTAATTGAGCAATTCTATTTTTATTGGCAAGTTCTAAAATAATTTGATTAGTCAGGCGATCGCCTTCTTGCCACTGCCCCAAATTTAGCACTTCCATTAATTTTTCTATCTGAGGACTAGAATTAATATTTGAGCTTATCGTTAAATCTTGTAAATCATGCAGGACTTCATTAGCAGAACGATAACGATTAGCGATCGCTCTTTCTAAAAGTCGATTAAGAATCATAGCTAAATGATCAGAAATAGAAGTTTGCAACTTTTCTCGCCAAATCCAGCGATCGCGCTCGTCATCGTATAAATTAAAGGGCGAAATTCCTGTTAATAAAAAAATGCAAGTTACGCCCAAACTATAAAGATCGCTTTGAGGGATAGCCTTTCCCCTTGCCTGTTCGGGCGCGATATATTCAGCACTACCGATTAATGTGCCTGTGCGACTGGCAGTATTGGTTGTAAAAGATTTGGCTGCGCCAAAATCGACGAGGACAAGATTTCCCGCGCTTCCAGAACGGCGAATAATGTTTTCAGGCTTAATGTCGCGATGGATCACTTGGCGATCGTGGATGAATTGGAGAACGGGTAGAATATTTTCTAGTAATTGATAGATTTGCGCTTCGTTAAATATGCCATTACGCTGTAATTCTACATCAAGATTTTCACCTTCGATTAGCTCCTGCACTAAATACAAACATCCATCTTCTTCAAAATAGGCGATCAATTCAGGAATCTGTGGATGAGAACCTAATGCTTTAAGTTGGGCGGCTTCGCTTTCAAATAGAGCGATCGCCTTTTGCATTAAATCAGAGCCTGAAAACTGTGGCAAAAATTGCTTAATCGCGCAAGGCTGCCCCAGTCGCCCTAAATCTCTTGCCCGAAAAGTTCGCCCCATGCCTCCCTGTCCAATTAAGGCGATCGCTTCATACAAACCATTAAGCTGCAAATTTTTGCCGCAATTCATGCAAAATCTTGTCCCATCGGGATTGTTTGGCTTCCAGCAACTAGGGTTGAGGCAGTAGGGCATATTTCTGATGATAGATTTACATTTGTTTACGTTAAATGCAAAGCTTAGTCCACTGATATAAAGTTTCTGTAGGAAAGCAATTAATCATGGTATCAACAAAACCTCAACCAAGCGACAGCAATATTCCCAGTACAGGTAAAACCGTTGGTCTTAATGTAAATCCTACAGGGGCAGGCATATTTGGTTTCAGCAACTTTGCGGAAACGTGGAATGGTCGTATGGCAATGATTGGCTTAGTCGCGGGCTTCGCAAATGAAGTTTTGACTGGCAAAGGTATTCTTGCTCAAGTTGGCATTACTGGCGGCATCAGTGTTTTGTTTACACTTTTCTTCACTGGCTTCACTGTAGCCACCTTGCTCGGTTATTATGCTGTCAAAGCGACTAGAAACGCTGAATAAAAATTTCTAAAGATAAAGATAGGGGCTTCGGCGCGTAGCCGAAGCCCCTATCTTTTTAGAGTTCATTAGCGATCGCAAAGAAAGCTAATCAATAATATTCCCTAAATAAATATTCCCTAAATGCTAAGCCATTCAAAAACTTGATTAGCTGTCAACTCTAAATCAATTGCACTTAGCATCGGCAAGATATTCTCTCCCCTTACAATCTGAATGCGGCGATCGCTATTAATTACAAAGATATGTTTCTTCTCAGGTACAACTAGCCAGCCGAGTTCAGTACCATGCTCAATACAATGCAATATACTCTCCAACACATTCTCTGTTCCTTGATGGGGCGATAGAATCTCAATAGTCCAATCGGGATGGGTCAAAAATTTATTAGCTACTTGCCCATCCTCATCACGAGGAATACGCTCCCAACGAAATACGGCAATATCAGGAACAATTGACGCGCCGCCAAAAGTGCAACGTAGTTCGGGAAAAGCATAGGCAATCTTTTGTGGTTGAACGACCTGATTAATTGCTTGGCAGAGTGTGCCTTGTAACAAGCTATGTTTACCCTGTGGCATTGGTTTCTGTTTGATTGCTCCATTAATAAATTCCGAGGCAGGTTTAGTCTCAGGCATTTCTAGAAATGCTTCTAAACTCATCGGTTTTGCGATCGTTGCAACCATCTTTTCTTTACCTTGTGTCTTGAGTAGACTCATTTAAGTTTAGCGAATTTATTTACCCATTTGTTTACAATCCATTACCGATCGCAAAAAGTGCAAATACAAAATCCCTACAGATCATCACTATCTGGATCGACACCCAAAGCACGTAATTTTTCCGCAAGGCGATCGCCCCTTGTTTTTTCAAATTGCGCCCTTTGACTAGCTTCTTCAGCCTGTTGACTGGCTTCTTCAGCCCTCTGACTAGCTTCTTGCGAAGCTACAAACAATTCATCAGGAGTAAGTAGTTTTTCATTATTATCCAACCGATAAAAGCCGATTAAATAATCCTCTGCTTGCAGTCGCAACTGCAATACTTCGCTGCAACTATCTGCAATCAGCTTGTACTGACCATCTTCATTGAGCCGATAACCTTGCAATTGTTCAGGAACCCATTCACCATAAGGATCGAATAGCCAGTATTCATGAATTCCCAACTGCTCGTACAGCAACTTTTTAAAGTTCCAATCATTTTCTTTAGTGCCTGCGGAGGTGATCTCAAAGATGATGGCAGGAGTCTGTTGACCTTCCCATAGTTTATAGTTGCTATAAAGTTTCACAGGAATATCAAACACCACCATCACATCGGGAGCAACCCTTGCCCTTGGCTTTTTCTCAATGTAATAAAAGAATTGATTGGCGAAGACAACAGCTTGCTGATCTTGGAAATATTGTCTCAAGATACTGAAAGCGATTAAGATCGCTAAGCTATGTTCCTGTGTTTCTGCCAAGGGTTCTCCGTCTGAACTGGGGTAAATAATCTCTGATATGTTTGTTGGTTCAATTGCCGATCCTCTTTCCTGAGACTGGGCTTGAGAAGATAAGGGAATTGAAGATTTTGGCTGCGATCGCGTATCTGTGATGGCTACCATAACTTTTTATTGCTTGAAAGAATGTTTATCTTATAAAAATATCGTATCATTTTTTTGGAATGCTTAAAACCCAAAAAGCTGTGGCGCACGCGCAGCATGCGCCACAGCTTTTTGGGTTTTGGTTTTTATTGCTTATCGAATGTAAGTGCGATCGCATTTCGCCGAAAACATTCCGCTAAAAAAGAAAAAATAATTCTCAGCTACTAAATTTACGAGTATAATTTTGAAAACGATTATCATTTTTTGAGCATCTATGCTTGAAGTACAAAACCTGTCAGTTAGATATCGCGAGGTCGCCGCGCTCTCGGATATTTCTTTTAGCATCAAATCTGGCTCATTAGTTGGCTTAATTGGGGCTAATGGCGCAGGCAAAAGCACTTTGCTCAAAGCAATGCTCGATCTGATTCCTGCTCAAACAGGTCAAGTTTTTTATAACAGAAAACCACTCAAGCAACAACGTCAAAAAGTCGCCTATCTCCCACAGCGATCGCAGATTGATTGGGACTATCCTGTGACTGTCTGGAATGTGGTGATGATGTCACGGACTTTGCACAGTGGTTGGTTTGGACAAATCAGCCGACAGTCAAAAGAAATTGTGTGTGAAGTATTAGAGCGTGTTGAACTGTACGAGTTACGCAATCGCCCGATTAAACAGCTTTCAGGTGGACAGCAGCAGCGTGTATTCTTGGCGAGAGCCTTGGCGCAACAGGCAGATATTTTGTTGCTAGATGAGCCGTTGACCGCAGTTGACAAAAAGACTGAGGCGTTAATGTGGAATATTTATCATGAGCTAAGGCAAGAAGGTAAAACTTTACTGATTAGCTGTCATGAATGGGGCGACACCCTCGATCGCTATGATCAGTTATTGCTGCTAAATCGCCATTTGGTCGCCAGTGGTACGCCGCGCCAAGTATTAACTCCTGCCAATATCCAGAGTGCTTACGGCACATCAATTGAGCAAATTGATAACCGCGATCGCGAAGAATCGTTATTTTGCTAAAATCCTAAAAGGAGAGTAAACGCTTTGCATCCGCTCTCCTTTTGGGGTTTCGCTGTAAAATAAATAACATAGACAGATTGACTCGCTCTAGATAACTCCATGCTTCAAATTACAAAATATTCATCGATCTCCCTTGATGAAATTGATATTACGGCGATCCGATCGCAGGGCGCAGGAGGGCAAAATGTGAATAAAGTCTCGACGGCGATTCATTTACGTTTTGATATTAATGCATCTTCGCTATCGCCTATTTATAAAGAACGATTACTAAATTTAAGCGATCGGCGCATTACCAAAGACGGCGTGATCATTATCAAGGCGCAACAGCATCGCACGCAAGAGCAAAATAAAGACGATGCTCTCAAACGTCTCCAGTTATTAATCCAAAGCATCACAGTCATATTGCCAAAACGTAAGCCGACAAAACCGTCACGGGGCGCTCAAAATCGACGGATCGATAATAAAACTAAGCGTGGCGAAATTAAAGCTTTAAGGGGCAACGTTACCGATTAATTAATTTCTAGCGGTTGACCAGAAGCCTTTAAATCTTGTTAAATATATGTAAACCTACCTAATAAATTATTTTGCATAGATTAGAGGATTTAGTTCAAATTGGCGAAGCCGCCAAAATAAGAGGTGTTAGCATTGATACCCTTCGGCGCTGGGAAAAAAATGGAAAGTTGAAAGTTGAGAAAACTGAGGGAGGTCACCGCCGTTATCGCGTAGCTGACCTTCTAAAAGTTGATAATCCTTCTCTAAGGCATACAGTTATTTACGGAAGAGTCAGTACGCCTGACAAAAAAGAAGATTTAGCGCGTCAAATTGGAGTTTTAGAGCTTTACTGTAAAGAGCGTGGGTGGGACGCAGTATATACATTAAAAGATATTGGCTCTGGGCTAAATTACAAAAAACGTGGATTACTAAACCTGATTAACCTACTACAAAGGAATGAAATTGAGCGGTTGATTATTTCTGACAAAGATCGATTGCTGCGTTTTGGCGCTGAACTAATTTTTGCGCTTTGTGAGAACAACGGAACAGAGGTGATTATCCTCAATAGACCTATTGACCAATCACCTGAGCAAGAGTTAGTAGAGGATGTGCTAGCAGTTATTACCGTAATGTCTGCAAGGCTTTACGGTAAGAGGTCTAGGCGTAATTTAAAGGCAATGCAAGCGATGCATGAATGCGCGGAAAAGATAATTGACAGTAAGGATTGACTTATTGAATCTATGCATAATATAATAAATGCATAGATTTAATAAATAAATTCGTAGAAATCATGGGAAAGAAAAATAAGCAAAGCTTCCGCAAGACGTGGCGAACATTGACGGAGATAGGGCAAGAATTTGGTGTTTCTGCGGTTAAGTTTGGGAAGTTACTCAAACAGTACAGCTTGCGAGAAGAAGATGGTGCACCAAGTCAATTATCTAAAGACAGTGAATTTATTCAAGAAATCAGTCCCAAAGACGGAAAACCTTATTTCCTCTGGCATTCTGAGAAGGTTTCGCAGTATCTTGTTTCTCAAGGTGCTGAGAAGTGCGGTCTAACCGCTAAAGAGGCTTCAATTTCAACAGAAGCGCGTAAGATTGCGCGATCATACCTTGACGCTATGAAGCTAGACAATGAAGGCGATAAGCTTGGTTATATGATGTTTGCTGAATTAGTTGACGACATCAAAAAAATCGGGCTAGACAAATTTAATATCGCGTTAAAGTCGGTTGGGTACAAAGGTAAAGAAATCACTTTGGATGGATGGTAATGTCAACTCACAAGAAACAACAGAATAACGAAGAAATTTACACTCAAGTAATACCTGTTGTTTCTTGTAGTGATATTGATCAAGTAAAGCGCTTAATAAAGCTTTGCGGTGTGCCTAGAGCCTTAACCTATAACAAGCTTGGCTCTCTACAAGGATGGGGATTAGATTGGAAAAAAGCAGATCCAATCATCCGCACCATGTTAAAGCCTACCAATATTGGCTTACCCGCGAAGCTATGGGAATGGTCAGTTAACGATGCAATGAAGTCAATTACTGCACAGCAAGAAGCGGCTAGAACCTTTATCATCAGGGCGATATATCGACACACATCAGACACTGCGGAAAGGTTGAGGCTCATTGGGCTAATGAAGACCGATCCCACTGGCGACAATTGGCTGCATCGCACTTCCCGCAAACAGTATTTGCGTGGTCATACTTTTGTCCGCAATCAGATTGTTTATCAATCTGGCGGTTATAACTGCAAAAGATTAACTCGCAATACCGTGAGAATAGAGCTTGCAGGGCTAGTCAAAGGTAAACGCATCACCATAAAACTGAAATGTCGCCATGTTATTTCTGGTCAAATTCGCTTAATTCTCAATGAACAAAATAAGTTAGAGATTCATTGCATTCGCAAAAGAATTTTGCCTGTTTCTATTGGCAAGCCAACCGATAAGATTGGCATTGACAAAGGCTATACAGAAGCGTTTTACACATCAAATGGCGATGAGATTGCGGCTGGACTAGGTAAGTTAATGACTGCCAAAACTAATCGCATCACTCGCACTAACCGCAATCGATATCGTTTACGCTCCTACGCTAAAAACAATCCTGCGAAAGCAGCAATAATTCTTGAGCATAATCTGGGGCATAAAGTTAAATCTCGCAAGTTAGAACGCGAGAAAGCAACTATCCAAAATTTTATCCGCAAAGATTTAAGGCGAGTAATCACTTCACCACTCCAAATCTTTGCCGAAGATCTCTCCTCTCCAATTAAAGGTAAACAGCAAGCGAAAGGCATAAATCGCAAGCTAAACCAATGGATGAAGGGCGAGTTACAAGTTTCACTTGAGAAAATCTCAAAGGAAACAGGGTCTACTTTATCGGTAGTAAACCCTGCTTACACGTCGCAAATGTGTTCTTTTTCTGGAACGTTACTAGGTTCGCGGAATGGGGATCGTTTTACCAGATTTTCTGGGGTCGTGGTTCAATCCGATCAAAATGCTGCAATGAATATTCTGTATCGCGGCTCTGATAGCGAGATTACTCGTTGGATGAAATATGCAGAAGTCCGCAAGGTTTTACTCCTACGGACTATTCGGTACTTAGTTTCGATTGGAAAGTCAGTGACCGATGCTTTAAATTTGGGGTGGCTTATCCCTAAGTTTAAGGCAGAAGCGCTCAAGCTTGAAATTGAGTATCACCGACAGGGGTAGTCGGTACGGTTAAGCTCTGGTAGATGGGAGAATCGCCATGATTCGTAATTGCTCTTAACAGTAACCATCAACAGATGAAACCAGCAATCTTAGACACTTCTATTCGCATCTGCATAGATTTAAATAAATTTAGTTCACCCCATTATCCCGATTCAACTTACTCATTTCCCAAGCTAGACTGCTGGAAATAATATCGTCCAAATTATTATATTTGGGTTGCCAGTTTAATACCTGCTTTATTTTCTGAGCACAAGCGGTTACACAGGCAGGATCGCCAAGACGACGGGCTTCATTAATCACTGGAAAATCTACTCCAGAAATTGCTTTGATCCTCTCTACAACTTGACGTACGCTATACCCTTCACCATAGCCGCAATTGAAAATCTGACTTTCTCCATCCTGTTCTAAATAGCACAGACTATCAATATGTGCAGAGGCTAAGTCCTCGACATGGATATAATCTCGGACTCCTGTGCCATCTGGAGTAGGAAAGTCAGTCCCAAAAATCTTTAATTCTGGTTGACGTTTGAGTACTGCATTACAAGCACTGGCAATCAAGTGACTTGCATAGTGTGAGTTCTGCCCAATTCTTCCAGCAGGGTCGGCTCCGCCGACATTAAAGTAGCGTAAGATCACATACCGTAAACGAGAAGCATATGCATAGTCCTGAATAATCGCTTCGCTCATCAGTTTAGAGCGTCCATAAGGATTAATTGGTAAGGTAGGAGTATTTTCGGTAACAGGATTTTCTTGTGGGTTACCATAAACTGCGGCTGTACTAGAAAATATCAGTTGGTTAACACCCATCACGCTACAGCACCGTAGCAAATTTATGGTGTTATAGGTGTTGTTGGTATAGTAATCGAGAGGATACATAACAGAGTCTGGCACAACCAAACGAGCCGCAAGATGTATAACTGCACTAAATTGATGTTTGGCAAATACTTGATAGAGGTGATGGATATCTGCCAAATCACCAATAATTAGCTCACCATACAACACTGAATGAGCGAATCCCGTAGAACAATTGTCATAGACAGTGACATTATAGCCAGCCTCCCCCAAGCGCCGAACTATGTGGGAGCCAATATAGCCAGCTCCACCAGTCACCAAGATGTTATTACTCATTTATCCCCTATCTGCCCTTGCTGCTGATTACCACTTTGATTGTCTTGAAAAATATCACAATATCCAACCATAGAGAGTAATTTCTAATATAGTAAAGGTCATAGGCAAGCTTTTCGTAAGAATCTTCAACGGATGCTCCATAGGGATAGCAGACCTGGGCCCAACCACTAATCCCAGGTTTCACTAGATAACGAAACCTGTAGTAAGGAATTACCTTTTCCAGATTGGCGTCAAATTCTGGTCTTTCTGGACGTGGTCCAACCAGACTCATCTCGCCACGCAGGACATTCCAGATCTGAGGTAGCTCATCAATGCGGAGAACCCTTAGCCAATAACCTACCCTAGTAATCCGAGAATCAGATACACTTGCCCATTTCGCCCCATTTTTCTCGGCATCCTGATACATAGAGCGAAATTTGTAAATCTTAAATGGTTCGCTATTCAGTCCATTTCGTACTTGACTATAAAAAATTTGACCAGGGCTATCTAATTTAATCAGCAGTGCTACGAGTGCCAAGATTGGTAATAGCGGAGTTAATATCATGACAGCCACAACTATATCAAAAAAACGCTTAACTTTGATGCTATTGCAATCGGACAACAATTTAAACCCATCGCCAAATATAAACCAATGATCGTCAATGAGAGACGGTGGAAATTTACGCCATAGCCAACCAAAAATTTCGACAAAATGAAAGACAGGGATATGTCTGAGGCGTAGTTCTCGCAAAGTTTGCTTGTCATTGTCAGTTAGGTTGATTTCACTACCAACAAACACATTAGCAATAGACTTCTGACTCCAATGCGAGAAATTCTTAATACATCCGCCATAGACTATATTGGGATCAGCTTGTGTTAATTCTCTAATAGGTTGGCTATCCGCAGCCAGGACAACTAAATTTGCTAGCTTTTGATGATTTAGCAACGATTTGACATATTTTAAGTTGTGGCTAGCTGTCCCAAGTAAAAGGAGTGAACACCCGTTCTGAATTTTCATCTTGTATTTTTTATAGTTATTCTAGCGTCAAATTACAGAAAAACTGAAAGATACACTGAAAGATACACTACAGCGTTTTGCGATCAAACTAATCCCAGATTTTTTGCAAAAGCGATCGCCTCTCGTTCAAAAGTAGCGATCGCTTTTGCTATTTTGTAAGATAACATACGATTAATGAAATAGTATGAACTTAGAAAAATAAACTAAGATAAGTATAAAAATGACAGATATGTCTCTATTGCATACGGAATTGCCTACACAAAAACCACGTATTAGCTTTGCAATCGATAGCGAACTGAAACAGGCGCTAGAGATTCAAGCAGCAAAGGAAAGTCGGACAGTTTCTAACTTGATAATTGTTGCTGTCAAGGAATATTTGGAAAGTTGCGCCAAAGGCAAAAAGTCATGAGCGAATCGATTAAAGCAATTCGTGCGACTGTCGCGGTCGGCGATCTAACTGTTGATGCCTTCATGTTGCCTAGTGGAGAGTATCGGATGTCTCAAGCAGGTGCGGCGGCGGCGATCGCAGATGCTCCAGTTTACGCATTACGTTTTTTAAAGACAAATGACTCTAAACTGTTACTAGGTCAAGCTTTTACGGATTACAACCCTGATGTTATTGAGGTTGAATCTGAACCAGATGTACGAGGTCAAACTCGTACTAACGCTTTACTGTCATTGCTTAACCCGCAGGGACTCGATCCTTATGTTTTGTCTGACGGCGATCGCACCAATAACAAAGGAGAAAAAACAAAATGACGATCGCAATTGCCCCAAAATCGACTCTATATGAGCGTGACCTTAATCTATGGGTTGAGGATACGATCGCCAAGTTAAAAGCTGGCGACTTTCAGAATCTTGATATGGAGAATTTAATAGAGGAAATTGAAGGGGTGACAAATAGTGATAAACAGCAGATCGAGAATAGACTCCAAAGATTAATTGAGCATATTCTTAAGCGCTGCTATGTCTCCAGCCCTGATTATTATCGTGGCTGGCAGGTAACAATAGTTAACCAAAGACAGAAGCTTACGAGACTTCTGAGACAGTCACCAAGCCTAAAGCGTCACTTTTTAGAATCGTTTGATGAAGTTTTTGATAATGCTTTGAAAATTGCGCGAATTGAATATGATGTTGAATTCTCTGATACATGGCAATTTAGCCGTGACATTGACTCGATGCTCAATGTTGACTTCTGGGAATAGGCGATCGCAAGAATACAGTATTCAACCTAAATATCTCTAGGGGAAAAGGGGATCTTGCTTCTCATCAGACCATAATAAAGTTTGTAAAAAAGCAATTTTTGCGTTTCGCTCATAACCCAATCTCTAGAAACTTTGTGTTTCCACCAATGAGGGTCGGAATTTGCTGAAGAACTTGGAGTAGCAAAAGTGTGAATGATTATGTCTTCACCCAATACTTGATGAAATGTCCATAAAGACCGCCGCAAATGATAGCGATCGCTGACAATAACTATTTGAAGAATGGGAAATTTAATAGATGCGATCACCCGTTTAAAAGCCAGCGCCTCATCAAAGGTATTTTTTGCCATGCCCCCCCAATAAATTTGATGTTTGCCTAGGTTGTATTTACGCAATATATTTTCGATTGTCTTTTGATCTAGTTGATTTGCGAGATCACCTGTATCGTAGTAAACCGCTTTAACCCGATTGCTGAGAAAAAGCTGAATAGCCGTCTCTAGGCGATCGCCTCCTCCCAGCGCAACAGCGATATCACCTGTCGGATTTACACTAACAACTGAGAGCCATTGTCCATATGCGATCGCTATCGGCTGACTAAACATAATCACAGAAATGACAAGTACTAGTCCATAAATGAGCATTTGTTTGTATTTACGAACAATCCGAGGAAAGCAACTTTTCGTATTCATCTAAGGCGCGATCGCAGGTGTAATGTTGTCTATAAAGTTTTTTAGCATTCTCTCCCAAAAGTCTGACTGTTTGCGGCTGATTGATTAACTGTTTCAATAAATTAGCTAACTTTTCTGGCTGGTGGGGTGGGCAGTTAACCCCACAGTTGTACTTACTCAACATCACATCAATGTAGGAGTCCTTAGCAGAAATAGCGACAATGGGACGACCAGCAGCCAAAATACCATAAAGCTTGCAAGGGGCGACAATTTGTTCTGCTCCTTCGATTAGGCTGACTAGCGAGAGATCACAAGCAGTGAGTGTCAGAGAGAGCTTTTCTCTAGGCTGTAGAGGTAGCAAGAGAATATTGGTAAGTTGATTAGCTTGAATGGTCTCCTCTAAATATTTGGTTTTAGCGCCATCGCCAATAAACACAAAACGAATTGGCTCGTCTGCTAGAAGCTTTGCTGTGGTTGCGATCGCTTCGATATCATGAAGTCTGCCAATATTTCCAGAATATAAAACCGTGAAAATATTCGTAAGATTATGCTGCTTAGCAAAATCATTTTCTTGCTTTTCTAAATCAGGAATATCGGCGATCGCCCAATTCTCAATAACGATAATCTTAGTTTTTAAGTCAGGATATTTTTGGGATAAAAATGACTGCATAGAAGTACTAAGAACTATAGTTTTCTTAGCAGATTTGCAAGTTAAATAAGTGATCTGACTAAATAACCAGAAAGCCAAGCTATCAGATTTGATAATTCCACTCAAAACAGCAGATTCGGGAAATATATCCTGAAGAATAAAATAATATTCTCCTCCTCTAATAAATTTGAAAATAATACCAATAATACCGACATAGGGAGGATTAGAGGCAATTAGAAGAGGTGCAACTTTGGACTGCTGAAACAGGACAAAAAATAAAGCTCCAATCAAAAAAAATAACGAGCTAATAATTTTACCAAAAATATTATTACTATTCTGAATCGGCGCGAAAGAACGTTTTACAACTAAATTAGTAAAAGACTCAGGAATTTTCTTGGCTTGAATGGCTGTAAAGACTTGAACGATATAGCCGCGTTGGGCAATTCCTTTGGCTAGATCGGTCATCAGTTGAGATGTAGATGCAAGACTAGGCTCGAAAAATTGGCTAAGGATCGTGACTTCAGACATAGTAAAAAATATCGTTTGAGTCGAACTTGATGAATTTATCTATTCGTTTTTCCAACTATAGGGGTAAATTATCTTTCTTGCGCTTGATTTCTATAATTTTGACAACGATCATAAACTCATACATAGCATAGAGCGAACAGAAAACCAAAGATGTTATTCCTTCTAAAAAACCCAAGCGTAAAAAATACATCTGCACAAACCTAGCGATCGGGCGCAGAAACCAAAATTTAGCAGCTAATAATCTCAGTTTTAATTTACGTTCTGTCCCCAAAGCCGAAGCTTGCCCTGTTTCCAAAAATTCTACAACCTTTTGAGCATCCCAAGAAGAGTAGCGATCGTGTCTCTCTAGCCAATCTCCAAATCCCTTAGAGTTGGCATAATGATCATAAGGAATATTAATTTTGCCAATCTTTGCACTTGACGAGAAGTGTTCCCAAACACCGCCAACAAAAGTAACTTCTCCTAATTTTAATAAGCGAGGATGCCAATTGGGATATCCTTGGGTGAGTTTAAGCCATTTACCCCAAAACAGATAACGCGCAGGCAATTCATAGGAATTGTACTGCTGATTACTACTAGAACAAATACGCTGAATTTCTGTTGCTAAGTCGGTGGGAATTACTTCATCAGCATCTATAAATAGCACCCATTGACCTTTTAAATTAGAGTTTTGTAAAGCCCAGTTGCGCTGCTCAGAAATTTTGAATGGAGGTTGTTGAATATTAGTGAAAATATTTATTCCTAGTGATTCCGCTAACTCTGTTGTTCCGTCAGTGCTACCCGAATCTACAACAACAACCTCTTGACACCAACCCAAAGATTCCACACACCTCTTAAGGTTACCAACCTCATTTTTTGTGAGAATAATAGCTGAAATGGTTAACATATTAACCATATTACTTTTTAAATACAATTAGCATTTCTTCTTCCAATAAAGCCTGTCTCAAAAATGGATGTATTGGTGAAGAAAGGAAATCTAAAAAACTCACAGCCTTTAATACAAATTTTTTAAGCTTATTAATATTTGGGTTAGAGGCATTATCATTAATTCCTCCCAAATTATTTTTTGCATTCTCCTTACCTCCGAAGAAAAGACCTACACTGTTTAAGAGTGCTTGATGAAAAATTGATATTCCTCTGCCACGTCGGGTGCTTTTATAAATACACTTAAAACCTAGTTTTTCCCCAGCGATAACTAAGGATCTAAAATTAGGAAAACTGACGTGTTCAGGCGGAGCTACCCAAGAAACATTTTGTCCAAACAATTTTGAACTTATAGAATCTAGATTTGGTCCCTCTAAAATGAACAATCCACCCTTAGTCAAAGAGTCATAAATTTTTGAAAGTATGTCTTGAGGGTCAGGCACATGTTCTAAAACATGTCTAAGAATCAGAACATCAAACTGGTCGATTTGAGCTTCAAAAAAACCTGATGTGATATCTAAACCTAGTTGCTCTCTTCCAGCGTTTGCAGTTGTTTTACTCAATTCATACCCCTTAACAGAGTATTCAAAATTCTGTAAATTGTATAATAAATATCCCCAAGAACATCCTATCTCAACTACGCTCACGGCTTGAGGATTGTGATTTCTAATTAGCTTCGCATATTCCGCCGCTTCAGAAAGAATCGTTTGTTTTTTTGCAGCGCTGACTAAATCAGTTTCGTTTCTAGCATACGATGCCATGAAATAATTTTCAGAATAGAACTCTTCTAGTTCTTGTTCACTCTTTATCTCATCTAGAAATAAAAAGCTACAATCTAAACACTTACGAACGCGATAGCCCCTGACATTTTTCCATTGGAGTATAGTATTGTCAGAGTTACAAAGAATACATTTTTGATTTTTATCCATGTTCTGACTTTGTATGATATTTATCAATGGTTTGGAGATAATTAGTGGTCATCTGTAGAGAAGTTTTTTTTATAGAATAAGTAGAATCCGCATATTCCACTGATACAGATGATACCTCTGTAATCTTACTACGAAACAGGATCAATTTTCTAATGTTTTCTGTCCATAATGCTTCAACTCTAGGCAGTACCCATCCTGTTCCACTATCGGCAACTTCATCATGTAGTCCAACTTTATCAGAAATCACAACAGGACAACCACAAGCTAGGGCTTCGACAACAACGTTGCCAAAATTTTCGTGACGGCTAGGCAAAAGAAATAAATTAGCGGCAGAGTATATGGCTGGCAAATCTTTTGGTTCACACCTTTCCAAAAAAACAACTTTATCTGATAGGTTTACGGATTCAAACTGTTTCTGCAATTTAGCCTTAGTGCCATCGTCATCGCCACCGACAAACACCATTCGCCAATTTAGATGTCGCAATGGGGCTAAGGCTTGAGGTAATAAGTCTAAGCCTTTTTTGTGATGAAGGCGACCCACATTCAAGAGGATGAAGTCATCTTCGCTAAAGTTTTGAAATTTACGCCATGCCTTTGCCGCCTCTAGATTAGGTTGCCAAAACTGAGTGTCTAAGCCGTTGGGAACGATAAAAGGTATCCCTGATAGCTTTAACCAACGACATTCTTCTAATTCCTGCTTACTAGTATAGTGGATGGCAGAGGCATTTGTCACGTTGAAGCGTTCTTGCCAGAGATAATAAAGAATTTTCTTGATTGTCTTCTGTCCCAAAGAATAAGGGCTAAGTGCGCCGTGTAAAGATTGAACAACTGGAACACCTTCCTTCCTCGCAGCCTTAACAGCAGCAGCAGTCGTGCGTTGCCAAACCCCTGAAATGTGAATAATATCAAACTCTTTGACTCTAGCAATCACGGCTTTTTCCATGTCAGGACATTTAATTCCCATGCCTTTTTCTTGTTTAAAATATGTGACTTTAACTCCATTACGAATAACAGGTTGATTCACGGGAATGTCTGGGTGATTGTTCAACCCAGCATTTGAAGTAAAAACTTCAACTTCATGCCCCAATCTGGCCAATTCTTCACATAACTGCTCTGCCCAAGTGACTACCCCCCCATATTCCCAAGCAGGAGCATAAACAGCTAAGTATTGCAGGATCTTTAATTTTTGCATATTATTCGGACTATTTTTTTTTCTTGAATGGTAGCGGAAAAATACACTGGTCTGTAAAGAAGGGATCGGTGTAATCTGATTAATTTTTGAATTGGCGCTGATTCCTTAAATCATTGATAAGCTTTACAAAATCCCTGCTTGACCTTTCAGGACTGAACTTAGAAGCTAAATAAAGACTTGTGTCAGAAGCCCGATCTAGTTCAGCATTACTTAGCATAGCAACCTTAACCATTGCCTCGCACAAGTCCTCAACTGAATTCTTTTGGATAATTATCCCATTTTGGGCTGACACAAATTCAGGAACAGATCCAACCATTTTAGTAGTAATAATTCCACAACCTGAGAGGGTTGCCTCGTGAATCACTAAAGCCCAGTGATCTTCTTGACTAGGTAAGATTAAGTATCTGCTTTGTCGCATCACCTCACTTACCTCAAAAGGTTGCTTAAAGTCTTCCTTGAAAATACCCTCGCCTATAATTGAATCATATAGAATACCATTACCAATAATGTGCAACTGCCAATCAGGAAACTGTGGATAAAATTGCTGGAATGCCTTAACTAAAAGGTCTATGCCCTTACGTTTGATGAGTTGACCTACAAACAAAAACTTTTTCTCTCGCTGTGACAAAGGTAATCCTCTAGAGAAGATATTTGGGTCAGCCACATATAAACCTTGATATATTTTACTTTGAGGCATTCCTAGGAAACGGCACAACTTTTCTCCTGACTCTCCTGGCACCCAGACGGCAGCAAACCAATTGCGGTATACACATCGAAAGACAAAAGCTCCTAACCATTGACGCGGTGAATTCTTCCAAGAGTTGTCTATCATGCCAACTACTTGGCCATTTTGTTGCCGTACTTCCAGACCTAAATCATTAAAAGCAAGATTTTTCCATCCAGTTTGAATGAAAATTTCTGGAGCAGTTATCCCCAATCGTGACCAAGAGTAAGTTTGGCTGCCGTCAATCCAATGAATAGGTTGTCCAAGAGATTCTTCCATTCCTTTAATGGGAACTGTAGGTTTAGACCCAATGACAAATATATCTTCTCCTAACTGTTCTATACATGCTCTGATCAGACGAGCTGCGTAAAAAGGCAGACCTTCCCAAGCGATCGCTATTTTTGCGTTTGAGTTCATGATTGTATAGTCATAAATAGATGTTATTTAATTATTTTGAAAATCACTTCTCCAGAACGGATCAGAATTTGTTTAAATGCAGAAGGATGGCTGATACAGGTGTGACCTCTTGAGATAAACCACAGAATAGTTTCATGAGCATCCAACCAGCTACAAGCATCAGAATCTGCTATCCAAAAAGTTTCATAGTCTGCTGGAAGTTTGCGGTAATAGTAAGAGGTAGAATTTTGGGATAGAAAAGATGAAAATCGTCGATAGAGCCTTAAAGGCATTATTGTCAGTGACCTATAAGCAATACTATTTAAAAAAGGTAGCAATAGTTTTATTAATCGAAAATGCAATGGTAAGTCTCTGTATTTTCTAACAGAAATGCCAAAGCAATCCCACCATCGGCACTGCCAAGCAGGTAGAAGAAAAAGATACCCTCCAGGTTTTAAAACGCGCTCAAATTCCGCTAAAGCAAGTTCAGGTTGCGGAATATGCTCCAAAACTGTAATACTCCATAGAATATCTATAGAATTTGAAGCTACCATTGATAAATCTTGAGCATCACTGACGAACACAGGACGATCTTCAATCATTCTCAATCCTTCTTCTGAATAATCAGTGCCAATCCAATTAGGGTGAAGATGTCTATAGTGTCCACGACCACAGCCCACTTCAAGCACACTTGAAGCTTTCCTGTGTTCATCAACCTCATTGAGAAATTTTTGCACCTTATTTAAATAAGGTGGAGTCTCATACTCAGCGTATTGAGCACTGGTATATTGTCGATCATAAAAAGATTTTGAAGTATTTTCCACTGATTTTTATCCAAAATATATACTAATGAAGATAAATGTGATCTAGGTCAAATTTGGTCTGACACGATATATCCAGTCAAGCCAAGTATCAACACGAGTTTCCCAAGTATGACTGTTTGGATTATACATAGGTACCCAAATATCAGCAACACTCATTGCTCTTTTAATAGTAGCTACCATTGAATCTACTGAATTTGGTTCATAGTAAAACCCATCATCCTGTAAATATTCCCATGCTTCCCCAATACGGCAAGTTACAATAGGTTTCTTGGTAGCCATGTACATCAGGATTTTACTAGGACATCTTGCCCAGTCAGTGACAGTATCATTTAAGGGCGACAATAACACATCAGCCCCGTAAAGAAATGTAGGCAACTCAGATTCTGGAATATAGCCTTGAAATTTCACACACTCTTGTAAAGTATGTTCCTTCACAAATTGTTCTGCTCTTTGCTGTTCAGGCCCCCTGCCAATAATCAAGAATACAAAATTAGATACTTGTTGCTGCAATAATCTAGCAGCTTCTAGCATTTCAAAGCAACCATAGCTACGATAAAGACCTCCCATATAAACAATCAGCTTTTTCCCAGAGTACCTATTCCGAAGTTTGCCTATACTGCCATGCGTTGGCACAAAACTATGTGAATCATAGGCGTAAGGAAACCATAAAATTTGGCGACGCAAGCCCAATCTATGAAAACGCCGACGGAATAGAAATTCTAGGTATCGACTAGCTACGATCGAACCTTCGTAAGCCCATATACTTTGCCATTCTAAAAAGTATAGAGCAAGCCTTCTTAGTAAAGGACTCCCAATAATTGATGATTCTAGTTCCACATGATCCATCAAAAAAAGACAATTACTTATACCTTGAGGATTTATAGCATTCCCAAAACCCAAACCACAGATATAAACAACATCAAATTTATTTTGCATCACAAAGTCTTGCTTTTGTTTTCTCTCAAATAAAGCTGACCCCGCATGGAAGTAGTCGGCTTTTACCTTTGTATAACTAGATATAGCCTCTTTATTATCCGCAGAATCTTGTAAATATATAGTAACTTCATGCCCTAAATCAATTAATGGGGGAGCCATGCCAAAAGCACGTTTCATCGTGGCATGAGTTGTAATAGTTTTACTTGTGATAAAGCATATTTTCATATAGGAAAGACTTTGCAGACTATAAGCTACATTTTAACAGTTTGTGATCATATTTACAATCCGATGTAAACCTTGATAATGAGCCAAAGAAAAAACAAGACACTCCAAAATAAAGAGTAGAAGCTTGCATAACTGGAGCCTGTAGGAATGCAGTAAAAAATGCTAAGGTAGAACACAAGCCAAAAACATGGATCATTTTTGGCAACTTTAATTGTAAAAATTTGAAAATAATTAGAATTTGAGATAGATGGAACGTCAAAAGAAACAACCCACTAAATATCCCTGCCTCATATATTTGATCTAACCAAATATTATGAGCATAACTCCCTGAGATAATCATAACTTTACCGCCCCAAGGCAAATCAATCATTTGGCTTAAAACTTCTAACCAAATTTGATACCTGTCTGTTTCTAGACCTTCATCTGCGAATCTATTACCGATACCGTTTTCGACCATGTTGTCCAGCAATCCAATCAAGTTTTCCATTAACGCATAATATGTAAAGATACAAATCACAATAAAAAAAATAAACAAGCCAAGAGAATATAGCGTTATTGATTTCTTAGTCTTAGAATCACTGTTGAAAAAAGTGATAAACACACAAGTAACAAAAATCGAAAGCAATAAAACTACAAATGGTGTCCGCGCTCCTAAAGCAATAGATGAGTAAGCAGCCATCAACACCGAGAAAAATGAAACAATAGTAAAGGTAAAGATAAATCTCTTAGATTTATCGAAATAATCAACAAGTTTTAGAAGCAAGATAATTAATATACCTATCGTTGATAAGCCTAAATAAGAGTAAATATCTAAGCTTGGACCATTTATTGCTTCGAGGGAATTCCATATAGTTGGCACTGCTCTTTCTTTTACCAAAATATTCGCGATCCCAAAACTCCAACTATGGTATTGCGCCACACTCAAAAACACAAAAAGAGATGATCCAAAAAATATAGATAAGTTTATTGCTACTAAACTAAAAGATGGGAACGGAATTTTTCTAAAATCCAAAGAAATACTAGTAAAGAATAATCCAATGATAATAAAAATATGTGAAAATGCCCAACTTGTATCTGAATTAGATTGAATACCATAGTAAAACAATTGGTAGTAATTTACTATGACGAACAGAATTAATGATAATATCGAAACTAGAACACTTTTGGATTTGACAAAGTACCTTGGAATCCTTAAATATCCACAGAATCCCAAAAATAGAGGAAGAAGAATAATGAACAGAGTAGATATCCGAGGTATCGCTAAACCAATTATAAATAAACTAAGACATAAACATACAAACTTTAATCCTTCTTTGTTTTTCATACTCATGTTCCTTATTTTATTTATAAACGATATTTTGATACACGGACAGATAATTCTTGGCTTGTATTTCTAAAGTAAACTTCTGCTCTACTTTTTTACGACCATTACTGCCTAACTGTCTTAATCTTTCTTCATCCTCTAACACCCAAGCAATTCCTCTGGCTAAGTCATCTACATCGAAAGGTTTAGCTAAATAACCATTTTTTTGATGCTCAATCATATCAGACATACCGCCAATGTCAAAAGCTATGCAGGGAGTACCGCAAGCTAAGGACTCCATAACTGTATTTGGTAAATTATCTTGCACAGAAGGGGCAATAAATACATCTGCTGCTGAATATAACAATGCTAATGCTATATCATCATTTAACCGTCCTAAGTAATGTATTGGGAATCCCAAATTAGGAACTTCTGAAGGACGAGAAGCACCAAAAATAACTACTTCTACATTTTCCAGTTTTTTATCTTCGCTCAACTCCTGCAAAGCAGGTTCAAGTAAATGAAAGCCCTTACGTCTGTCGCCTGTCGAGTTAATTGCCCCAAACAACACCAGCTTTTTATCTAATGGTAAATTGAGCAAATTTCTTGCTATTGCTTGATCAATGGGTTTGTAAACTTGAGCGTCTAAACCATAGGGTATGACTTCAATTCGTAAATTTTGGAACAAAGAACTTTTTTTAGCGCAGTCAGCCAACCAATGGCTAGGGGTGACTATAGTTAGATTTAAATCTTCCCATGCCTTTGCTTTACGCCTCCAAACCCAACGTGATAAATCTTTTTCTGTATTACTATGCAGTTGAGGGCAAGCTCCACAGGAGTTCACGTAATTTATACAATCTCCGTTGTAGTGACATCCTCCAGTAAATGCCCACATATCATGGAGTGTCCAAACAATAGGTTTTTTGAATTTAGCAAGTGTTTCGATTTGTAGATAGCCAGCATTAACCCAGTGTAAATTAATTACATCAGGATTGATTTGAGCTACTTTTGCGGCCACTTGATCAGGTAGCCATTGAAGAGAAATTGACGATTGATCGCGGTTAGGATAGATTTTTAGCGGAAATGAATCTAAAGTAGGTGATAATTTTGACCATCCCTTAGCTAACTTGCTACTTGAGCCTAAAACTGTAAAATCATCGCGGGTTTTTTCGCCAACTAACATAGTCGAATTGGCATTTATTGCTTTAAGACCTTGATGTAAACGGTAAGCTGCTGCATAAGCGCCGCCTCTCCCGTCCGAATGACTGATTAGACAAACTCTCATAGCTTAAAAAAAATCCCATCTACTTGCATCATTTGACCTGTTTTAGGATTTAGGCAAGTCGGTTTCATCCAATGGAGAAAGTAGCCCAAATCTTCCATGTAATCCAGCATTTCTCTAAACAATAATTCTCCTTGGTAAAGAGAGAGCAAAGACATTTCTAGTTGTATTCCTTTAATTTGAGGCAGAATACCTTTAGCGCCTTCTAAAACTTGTTGCTCGTAGCCCTGTACATCTAATTTCAGAAAAGTTCCACTATTACCATGAATATAATTAGGGGCGATACGATCTAAGCTAGTTATTTTGACTGTCTCAGTCCGCAGATAAGCCGACTCAGGAAAAGCCGATATATGATTATCTAACATTGGCAGCAAAGAACTACTTTGGCTATTGCCAGCAATATTAATCGAAATCTCTCCCTCTTGATTACCTATAGCTGTTCGGGGTGCTATTTCCCACGACTGGCATCTCTTACTAATTTTTGTTAGTTGAGAGTAAGCATCACTGAGTGGTTCAAAAGAAACAACTCTTCCAGAATAACCTGAATCTCTAAGAAACTTGTAATATTGACCAATATTTGCTCCTACGTCTAAAACTAGATCGATGTGATGGTAATCAAGAAGTTTCTTAATTATTGCATAATCAGAACCCTCGTAGCGCTTTACGTCAATTCCTAATTGGTGTAGTAATTTCCTAATTGTTTGTTTCATATTTGTTGGGGTAAAGTTGTAATCGTAGTAGGTCTAAAGTAGGTTTTAATTTGCCGATTACTTTACTTAGTTTGGTTGCTGGAGCAATTACTGTATAGTCGTCACTTTCCTTGTTTTGGACAAGCATCTGAGAACTTATATTTATACTTTGTAAGCCTCGGTGCAAACGATAAGCGGCACGGGCAGCACCTCCATTAATATCATTAGTGCTAATTAGGAGTGGTTTAATCATTTTGTTTGATAAATGTATAATTGCCACTACCCTGCGCACAAACTAAAGAAAAGCCAGCATTAAGTAATTGATTAACGGAATGTTTAATTCTTAGTTTGTAACTACTATCTAATGGATTAAAGCATTCATCATATTCGATACAGAGGATTTTGATATCTAGCCCATCCTCAATTATTGAATCGATGACTTTATATTCAGCACCTTCAATATCAATCTTAAGTAAATCAATTTTTTTGTGATTATGCTCCTGCATAATTTCATTTAGCCGCCTCACCTTAGCCATAAAATAATCTTCTGTTCCTTGTAGATTAAGAAGAGAATGAGAAACATGATCGGAATTTCTTGGTGCATAGAATTTCAAAGTATCATCTTTGTCCCATAAACCCACTTCAAAAAAATGATATTTGGTATTATTACCAGCTACTTGTTTCACAAATTGAATAGCTCGTGGAGTCGGATCAAATCCAAATACATCACAACCTATTTGGTCAATCAGAGCCAGATCAAATGATATATCTTCGCCACAACCAACACAATAACAAATTGAATCGGAATCAAGTAAACTTTTTGGTATAACCCACCCACCATATTTTGTCCCTAATTCAGTCAAGTCCTTACGAGGTGAAATTTTTGATAAAGTTATATTGTCCCTATTGATTAGCTTACAAATAGAACGGTAGATTTTTTTTCCAGCTCTTGAAATAAATTGTAGTGGGTTCATGATTTTCTTCTTTTCTAAATTTACTGGACAGAATTAAAAAAATTAAACGTGCTTTTTCCCTAGTATAGAAGAATAAATAGCTTTGACCTTTCTTTTAATACGAATAATTAAAAGGGGTACACCGTATAAAGTCTTTTGAGTGAAATCATCAGATTTTGCATCTCGAATCATAAATGGTGGATGGTTTAGAGGGAATATCATGTTTTCACAGGATGTTTCAGAAAATACGCTATCAGAATTTCTTGTATTTGTTCCTTCAGATCCAAATCCAATGTTGGATATTAAATTAACGTTAGACAAAATACTCACCTGATTTTGTAGCCAGCATGATAAAGTCCAGCGATAAGCCCAGCTATTTATCTTTTGATCATAAACATTTTGAAAAATTTTAGTCCAAACTTTAACATCTCTCTTATCCTGAAAAATATCTCCTAACCAATCACTATCTCTGATTAAATCCCATAATTTCATATCATAGTCAAAGTTTTTCCAGCTTCGTCTCCAACTTGCCCATACCCAACAATGGTTATAGCGAGAGAAATAGTAGCTATAGTCTGTTCTTTGACGACCAAATTGTACATTCTGTCCAGAAATTACAGCAATTCTCTCGTCATATCGATATTTATCTAACAGTTCTTCACAAAAAGTAAAGAAGCTAGGATGAGGAAGACAATCATCTTCTAATACAATTGCTTCTTCAACATTGTCAAATACCCAATCTAATCCACTGGAAACACGCGATTTACAACTCAAATTGACATCTGAATAATTGGTCAATACCTCACACTCCCAATCAACACCATCGATAATAGCGCGTGCTGCTGCACATTTTGCGGCTTCATCAGGGCGATCGCTACGTGGTCCATCTGCAATTACAAAAAGCTTGGGAGGTTTAGCTTGACGGATAGCCTCAAATACTTTTGCTGTAGTATCTGGGCGATTAAATATAATGAATGCTACTGGCGTTTTAATCATCGATTCAGTTACTGGAATGAATGCTTTAGATAAGTTTGATGATTGATCTAAAATAAATTATATTTTGATTAATCCGAAAAGGAACGAAGAGTCCATTCATCAAAAGACTAAACTGTTGGTGCATCTCTTTAAATAGAATACAACTAAAATGTGACTGAACACCATATGAAATTACTGTAGCGATCGCAGCACCTACGCCACCATAGACAGGGATAAGAAAATAGTTCAAAACTATGTTGATTGTAGCACCCAAAATAGAAGTTTTAAAACTTAAAGATGTCAAATTCTCGGCCATTAACCATTGACTTCTAGCGACACCTAAAAAGACAAAGGGCGTAGCCCAAATATGTAGTAACAGTATGGGAATCGCCCGATCAAACTCTACCCCAATAAGCGCTTTAACCACAGAAGTCCCAATCAAACTCATAAAGATGATAATAATCCAAGATAGCCATCCCATCAAATCATATAGTTGTTGAATTCTTATCTGATATTCATAAATGCCCCTCTCCTTACTACGAACAATACTAGGAAAAATTGAAGCACAGACAAACATAGGGATAAAGTACCATATCTCGGAAAATCTAATGGCTGCGGCATAATTTCCTACTTCTGAACTGGTGGACATATTTGCTAGCATAATCTGATCTATCTTCATGTATATGGTCACAGAAATAGCTGCGAAAATGAGAGGGAAAGAGTCTTTCAACATATCTTTCGCATAGATATTATTGAATTTCCATTTTCTGATGGAGTGATTGCTAGATTTGTATACAAACAACATAGCGATCGCGGTCAGAACACTCTCAATAAGCAATAACCAAGCAAAAAGTTCCAGAGATGATTTCCACTGAATTAAGAATAATTTAGCGATAGAAGAAAATATAAGAATACCAGTTCTTATCATAACCATTGGTCGGGCGATCACCTGAGATCGAAACCAAAACTCTATTACTTCAAGACTATTAAATAATGTTGTCAAGGCAACGATCAGAATTAAATAGTTAATCTGTATATCTTGATTGAGGAATAGAGCAAGAACAAAAGTTATGGCGATCGTGATAATAGAAGCTATAAATTTTAGTGTAAAAGCTGTCCCTAAAATTTCTGGCGCAGAATCTTGCTTTTGGACAATATTTCTGACAACAATGCCATCCAAGCCCAATTTAGCGGCAACTCCCACTAGAGCCACAAAACTAAGGGCATAACTTAATTGACCTAAATTCTTTGGACCTAAATATCGAATTACGAGAACGTTAATAAACAAGCTAATGAACATACTAAAAATACGTTCAGCAAATAGCCAGCTTATATTACCAAGGATTTTTTTAAATCCTTTACCAACTTTGCTCGGTATATGGCGATCGCTTGTCTGCATTTTTAGCTAATCTTCCTGAATTCTTTTGATAATATTTTTATGATTGTTTAAGAATAATTATTGCATTGATCATACTGAGCACTCAATTATTATTTAGAAGATGTCGATTTCAATCTGTGGCGATCGGCAGATCCCTCTCAACAACCATAAAGAGATGAAAAATCTAAGGGAAACAATTAAGCCAATTGTCTAGATCTGAGATGTTCTGAAAATCTAATAGGGATTCACCGAGAGATTCTAGTTGGTCAATAGAAAGCGATCGCACTTTTTGTAACTGACTAGGATTAAGATTACCACAACGACGAATTAATATGCGGATCAATAAACTAGCTTCACCCTGCTGCGTCCGTTATAAAAAACCTATGCAAACCTAGTTTGCTGTTTATTTCCTGATTCAACCAAGGGAGTCGGCTCCTTCTTGTCCACAGGCTTAAAATCCGACTTAACTAGCCGTACTAAATTTATTGCAGCATTAACATCTCTATCGCAGACAAAGCCACATTCACAGTTATATGTGCGCTCTGAAAGCGATAGAGCTTGTTTCTTATTGCCACAATTTGAGCAAGTCTTTGACGATGGAAACCATCGATTTGCTAATACTAATTCACAGCCATACAACTTAGTTTTA
>JAJAZG010000575.1 GCA_026785865.1 Pseudanabaena sp. CAN_BIN31 | reverse complement strand
CAGCTTAAGCGTCTACCCGATCTTCAAAAATGGTTTGTTGAGATTTGCGGCAAATCAACCTAAGCTATGGGATCTATTATTTCTTGGTAGTCTCTAATTGTTGCAGTGGTTAGTTCGGTTGGCTTACCGATCGATCCTGCGATCGCCACCGTTATCGTCCTCTACATTCTCAAAGTTGGCATCAATATTTTTTGCGAATACATCACTCCCGAAAAAAGTGAAATAAGTAGGTAAGCGTAAAAATCCTCATAAAGCCTAAAAGTTGTAGCGATCGCTATAACTTTTAGGGCTTTATGGATTAACTTCCCGATCTGTCCAATTTCCTTGTTCATCGCGTAGGTGTAGCCAACGATTTTGGGGCGTGCCGCGTAATTCAAGGCGATCAACTTCTGTCGGTTCGAGTAATAGTAAGCAAAAAGACTCAAGAGGCTGCTCAGGAGTTGATGGTGCTACTTCAGGAAAACTAACCCTTGGTTCGCGTGGGTGCGCCCATGCAAACTGTACTCTTGCAGGTTCTGAGAGAGATGACCATGCATCCGATCGCGCTTTTTGCAATTCTAAATCTGGGTATTCATGATCGATTAAAATCAGTTTGCCAAGAATCCGAAATTGCGATCGCGTCTTCGTGAAATACCAATTTACCTCCGCCCAAGGATTAGCATTAATTTGCTCAGTTTTTTGACTACGGCGATCGGTCACGATTTTTAGGCAATCTCGGTAGCGATCGCTATTTTCTAAAAAACCACGAAATACGACTGTACGATTGCGAGGGCGCTGATCTAAGCCAATCGTGGCAAGTTGTAAAAACCTTGCTTCAGGTTGGTTGCGGTGCTGATGTAAACTTTTAGCTAGATGCGATCGCCACATAAAAAACATTTAGAATAGGGCTGTGCTAAAGCACAAGTCTATTGTAGATGGTGTTATGACAAATTTGTGGATTGAAGGTGGTAGTTGCAGTGGTAAAACTGAGCGATTGGTGCAGCAGTTTTGTGAATGGACGGAAACAGATTTTGCAAACCAAGCTAATCCCCAAGCAGCCTCTCAAAAAGTTTTGGTTTTAGCCGTCGATTCCCAACAACGTCGCAATCTTAGCGATCGCTTGACGATCGCAACCCATGGGCGCTATCCTGTCACCGCAGTTACGCCATTAAGTTTTTTTCGTGATGAAGTTCGCTTATTTTGGACATTATTAGTTAAAAAGCTTGATTTCAAAGCCCAGTTCCCTTTATTACTCAGGGTTGAAAATGAGCAGGAACTTGCCGATGAAATCTGGAAAGATCGCATCGAAACGGGAACACTGCGGATGGAAGGAATTGGACGCGATCGCCTTGTGCGACGATTATTAGACTTATTTTTATTAGCTGCTTACGGTGGACGTGAGATTACGGAAATTCCTGCAATTTTAGATGCTGGTATCGAGACTAATATTCTCGAAGGTTCTGAAGATGTTCAGACTAATGAAGCAGAGCAATGGCAAGAAGTTGGTGACGCTTTGCAAGAATGGCGTAAATATTGCTGGGAACATGGGTTACTAACTTATGGAATTATCACAGATTTATTCGTGCATCATTTACTGCCAAGTCCTCAATATCAGCGCCAACTTAGACAGAGATTCCAATATGTAATCGTCGATCGCGCTGATGAGATGCCTGCGATCGCCTGTGATTTATGCAAATTCCTGCTCGAAAATGGCGCTCAAGGGATATTCACTTTTAATCCTGATGGATCAGCAAGATTAGGATTAGGAGCCGATCACGTCTATTGGCAACAACTTAAATCTGATTGCGAAATTGTTAACTTACCTCATGCTAGTTATACATTAGGTTCTCAAATTGCCGCATCAGTTCTGCAAGTCGTCAGCGAACCAATTCTACAATTTATTGAACCATACGCGACTGTTCATTCCATTGAATCTGTTTCTCGCGCCAAATTGTTTCGTAATGTTGCCGAAGCTATTACTGAGGCGATCGCTTCTGGCGCAGTCAAAGCCAACGAAATCGCCATCATCGCTCCCGGTTTAGATAATATTGCCAACTATGCGATCGCCGAAATTCTTCGCAAAAAAAATATTAATATCATTCCCCTCAACGATCAACGACCTCTATCCCATTCTGCTCAAGTGCGATCGCTACTTACTCTAATCGCACTGGTATATCCTAATCTTGGTACATTAGTTAGCCGCGATCATATTGCCGAAATGTTAGTGGTACTTACCGAAGCGATCGACCCTGTTCGCGCAGGAATGCTTGCTGACTATTGCTTTGCGCCTCATCCCGACAAGCCGCAACTACTAGCAGCCGAGACCTATAATCAATGGAATCGCCTTGGCTATGAAGCCACTCAAGCCTATGAAAAATTGCGTCAATGGATAGAACAACAATCGCCTAAAATTGCACCATTGCTATTTATTGATCGCGCTATTCAGAATTTTTTCAAACCCCGCAAACTCAGTTATGAAAACACGGCCACCTTACAAGCATTAATTGAAACCGCTCAATATTATTGGCAGTTATGGTATCGCCTCAATCGCAATCGCGAAGATTCGGTTATTGCCGAAAAATTCATTCAACTAATTCGGCAAGGTAATGTTACTGCTAATCCTTATTCCCCTAATCCACCTCAAGATAGTGTGATTCTTGCCACAATCTTTCAATATCGAATGGCAAGACTTTCTCACCGTTGGCAGTTTTGGCTAGATGCTAGTTCTGATCTTTGGTTGCAAGGTGGAGCCGCTTCCCTATTCGGTGCGCCGATGTTTCTTAAAAACTGGAATGGTGAACTATGGACAATAGAAAATCAGCGTGATGCAGATATGCAACGCTTACAAAAGTTACTTAGAGATTTACTCGATCGCACAGGCGATCGTTTATATCTTTGCCATAGTGAACTCAGTACTAATGGACAACTCCAAAATGGGGTATTAATTCCCTTAATTGAAGTAAGCACCACAATATAAATTAGCAAGATACAATAAACGAAATATAAAGTATGGGCGCTGACGGGCTCGAACCGCCGACATTCTCGGTGTAAACGAGACGCTCTACCAACTGAGCTAAGCGCCCTTTTTTAGCCTTTTTTTCAGACTTCAACCAATATAACAGATAGCGTTAACTTTTTACTAGTATTT
>JAJAZG010000574.1 GCA_026785865.1 Pseudanabaena sp. CAN_BIN31 | reverse complement strand
ATGTATAGCCATGCAAGCCGATATTAATAAGGCAACTCGTCAAGCACTTTTAGGAGTGCGTCGCGATCCGTTGCGAGACGCTGAACCGATGGAAGCTGTTGAGTTAGCTAACGCTCCCTATGCTTTAATCAACACTCAAGAGCTACTCGGCTGGAAAAATCTGATGTGGTGTGATTTGCCTAATGCGCTGGACAATGAGCTAGAAAAGGCGATCGCAAAATATAATTCTGGCAACTTATCGCCGCGTGTCAGTAAATACGGATCTTGGGGGCAGCGACAAAACAGTCCACAAATGTATCTTAGTAAATCTACACAAAAATGCAGTGTTGCGCCCGAAATCAAGCAAAAAGAATATGACATTTATCTGCTCGAATCTAATCATCTCGTCCATTCTTTAGAGCGACTGGTGATCAGAATGGCGCAAACCCGCGCGCAAAGTTTTTCACCGTCTGAGCTAAGGTTCATTCGCCTCGAAGACGTGTTGGCAAAAACTTTAAATCGTCTGCCATCTCTATATGCCACATCAGCTAAGGGGATTGGTCACTTGCGTTATTACGCCCAAATGAATATTGGTTCTGAAGTTGCCATCATTGTCCATGAGTCGATGCTAGAAGTCCGTAATGCTAGTTATCAAAAAATTGATCCTTTGATGTTTTCTAAAATTCGCTATGAGCGAGAACAAGCGATCGCAAAAGTTAGTAAGTTACTGCTCGATCGCGAAGTGAAGTGGCAGAACCTGCGCGAAGTCGTGTCTAATTCTTTAGATCTGGCTAAATCGGGAAAAGTTTGTTGGGAGCGATCGCAAAATTAGGCGATCGCTCAAAAAAAAGGTGACGCAAAGCATCACCTTTTTTGGGTTTAAGCATCGTAAACAACTTCAACTACTTCTAGTTCTTGCTTCGTGCCGACAAACGGGTTATCTTCAGTAAGAAACAGCATACAGTGGCATTCTTTGCGTTCGCGCATCGGTACACAAGGACAGTTCCAATAGGTATCCTTGACCTCAGCTTCCTTGTCTTCATAGTAACGACAAGGACAAAGAGGAGAACCAAGCTCTTCTTTGTGTTTGGCTAAGCCTTCAATAACGGCATTGGTAACGCTAGGATCTACACAAAAGAATGTGCCTGTATTTTTAGCATACTTTTCGGAAAACTTTCGCATTGCCTCAAAACTTTTGGAGGAAGCTTTATTTTTCCCCCGATCTGACTCTGGGTTAAGGGACATAATCTAACAAAATTTTCAAAAAACTATTAATTACTACCTATACCACGAAACCGCCACACCGCCTAAACTCAAACAGCAAAAAGAGAAATGGCACAAAGCGCTACTTCTCTTTTTGCTGTTTGTTATAAGGGTAGCGGCGCTCCGTGCCGCTACCCTCTTTTGGTTTTTGATTTGTCCTGATACAAGTGGCGATAAACTGATCGGCATTTAAAATGCATAGCAAAAACCAGAAGATGATTGTGCCGCGCTTCGCCCGGCACAATCATCTTGCAACTTAAAGGCGCATCAGCTTAGCTATATTTGTTGTTTGACAAACAAGAGCTTTTGCTAAAGTAGAGACAGAGAAAATTAATGCTGTATCGGTGAGTGTATGGCGATTAGAGTTAACTTTTGTATTGGTATCGCGATCGCCTCAAGTCTTATCAGCGCGATCGCCTATAGCCCTGCGGCGCGACCAAATGATGCGGAAAAGTTGGGTACAACGCGAGCATTACCCAGCTTGCAGACGAGAGCGCGTCCACCATTACAGCCAGAGACTTTGCATGTTGGCATGTTGGAGACGCAGTTTTTTGGATATGCCAAGGATAATAATTGGGCAGCGATCGCCACAATTCATCGCGATCAATTCACAATGCATAAGCTCCAACCAGGCGGCGAAGGTTTGTATGCGCTACCCGATCGCCAGTTAGTTTATGTCAGAGGTTTTATCGCCAATATTTATTTTGAAAGCGATCGCTTAGTTGGGATGCGATTAACTGCCGATAACCGCGATCGCGCTCTTACCGTACCAGAGTTGTTAACCCTAGTACGTGCGTGGTTTCCTGATGATGTACTGAGCGTGATCTATCAAGTTGCACCATCCGATCCGCGCAAGAGCGTAGTTGAAACCCTAATTGGTACAATACCAAAAGCTTTTGAACAGGATCTAGGGAAAGCGAGCTTACCTTTTTGTCGAGCGATCGTTTTTCCCGCCCCTGTTCCTGTAAATACATTATCAACCTGTAATCGAAACACATAGAGAGAGCGCTTTGCACTCTCTCTATGTGGATTGCAGACAAGGGGCTTAAGCCCCTTGTTAATAAATCTACTGATGACAATTTTCTATGCAAAAACGAGTTCTATCTGGTGTACAACCAACTGGTCATCTACATATTGGCAATTATTTGGGGGCAATTCGTAACTGGGTAGAGACTCAGGCTGATTACGAAAATTTCTTTTGTGTTGTCGATCTGCACGCGATTACGGTTCCTCACGATCCGAAAACTTTGGCTAGCAATACTCGTGATATTGCGGCGTTGTATATCGCCTGTGGTATTGATCCCAGTATTTCCACAATTTTTGTGCAGTCCCATGTTTCGGCACATGCTGAACTAACATGGCTGCTCAATTGCGTCACGCCGCTTAATTGGTTGGAGCGGATGATCCAATTTAAGGAGAAAGCAGTGAAGCAAGGCGAAAATGTCAGCGTAGGTTTGCTGGACTATCCTGTGTTGATGGCGGCGGATATTTTGTTGTATCAGGCAGATTTAGTGCCTGTTGGTGAAGATCAGAAACAGCATTTGGAACTAACGCGAGATGTGGCGGGAAGATTTAACGATCAATTTGCACCAGTTTTCAAAGTGCCTAATCCATTGATTCGCAAGGAAGGGGCGCGGGTGATGAGTCTCACCGATGGCACGAAAAAAATGTCTAAGTCCGATCCTTCAGAAATGAGTCGGATTCATTTGCTCGATCAGCCTGATGAGATTAGCAAGAAAATTAAAAAGTGTAAAACCGATGCGATTCGTGAATTAGAGTTTGATCGTAGCGATCGCCCTGAAGCGCATAATTTACTTGGGCTATACGCAATTTTTGCGAATAAAACTAAGGAACAAGTACAAGCTGAAGCGGCGACATGGCGAGGTTGGGGTGATTTTAAAAATGTGCTGACTGATGCAGCGATCGCGCATCTTGAGCCGATTCAAGCTAAGTATGATGAAGTAATCAAAGAGTCTGGCTATCTCGATCGCGTATTACATGATGGTCGCGAGAAGGCTGCGGAGACGGCTTTTAAAACCTTAAGCGCCGTCAAAGATGCGATGGGTTATTTGCCACCTTTGTAATTGTTGATTAATGGAGAACGCCGATCGCCTTGACAACATTAATTCTGGGCAATCTATCCTTAAATCCGCAGAGGATTTCCCATGAAATTGTGCCTAATAAATTAGCCCAATCATCAGCCGTATTTTCAGAATTGCCACCTAAAAATGTGACCACATCACCAATATGGATATTAGGAACATGGGTAACATCGATCGCACATTGATCCATCGTAATTGTGCCGATCTGAGCAACTTTTTGATCATTGACCGACACCCGAATCCGATTCGATAAACCGCGTGGAATGCCATCGGCATAACCGATCGCTACAGTTGCTATCGTCATGTCCTGCGGCGCGATAAACGATCGCCCATAACTAACACTTGTGCCTGTGGTAATTTCTTTGACTTGGGTGATCCGCGCCTTGACCGTGAGGGCTGGACGCAGATCAATAATATTTTTGAAGTGAGGCGCGGGATAGAGTCCGTAAATGCCTAAACCTGTTCGCACGATGTCGTAATGAATTTGGCGATCGCCGAGCATCGCCGCCGTGTTGCAAATGTGAATACGGGGCGGATAAATCCCTTCAGTTTGCAGATCGGCGATCACTTGCTCAAATCTCTGGGTTTGTAATTGCATGAAAGCGCGATCGCTGTCATCAGCAGTGGCAAAATGCGAATAAACGCTCTTGATTTCTAAATTTGGTAAATGCTGTACAAGTTTAACAAAGGCGATCGCCTCTTGCCAGTTCACACCCAGCCGCGACATGCCTGTATCAATTGTGAGATGGACAGGAACATATTCCCCAATCGTGGATAGGACATCGTGATAAATCAGCGCTTGTTTAGGATTGCAAATTGTCGGTTGTAAGCGATATTCGGCGATCGCCTTAACCTCATCAACGCCATTTGTCGCGCCCAAAACGACGATCGGCATTGTTATTCCTGCGCGGCGTAACTGAATCCCTTCAGGAATCGTGGCAACCCCCAACCATGACGCGCCAGCCGCGATCGCCGCTTGACTAACTTCGATCGCGCCATGACCATAACCATCAGCTTTGACGATCGCCATTAACTCCGTCGGTGCAGTCAGCAAAGACTTTAATTGACGCACATTATGACTAATTGCCGACAGATCGACTTCGACCCACGCACGGTGGTTTTGCTTGAGCATGACAACGCAATCCTCACAGGATGTTGGTTTTCGCAACTTATATAGCAATCAGGAGTCATTTGTAAACAGGCAATGGGCTTAAGCCCATTGTCTGCTCATATAGCAAGGGGCTTAAGCCTAGGCTGTTGACTTTGTGAGTTTTGAAGTGATTTTCATCATACAATAACTACGTCGTCTTTTAGGGTAAAAGTTAATGGAATTTAAAAGCCCAACTAGCAGGT
>JAJAZG010000573.1 GCA_026785865.1 Pseudanabaena sp. CAN_BIN31 | reverse complement strand
TGTTAATCGTCGCCTTAAGGTTTTTAAAATTCTCTCTGAGCGCTATCGTAACCGTCGCTGTCGTTTTGGTTTACGGTGTAATTTAATTGCTGCCATTTATAACTTTGAGTTGTCTCTAGCTGCTTCTAATCGGTCGGAGACTCTATCATAAATTCAGTTCTGCAAGAGGTCTATTAGAAAAGTCGGGAATCTGAGGCTACTGAACTAGATCGGCGATCGCGTATCTTGTTGATCGCGTAGAGTCAGAAACTCTTTGTCAGGACTCCACTGAATCGCACCATCGCGACCTGTCCAAAACACTCTAATTTTGGCTTCATAGAGTTGATTGACCATTTCCTCGACGACGCTAGTGGCTGAGGCGATCGCAATTTTAGGACTTATGGCTTGCAAAATTGCGGGATCGATCTGTCCACCTGTCCACCACAGAATATTTGCGGATAATTGGGGAAGTAGTTCTTTTTTGGCAGCGATCGCCTGTTGCGCTTTGGGGTCGGAGCTAGCAAGCAGTAACCAAGATAGCTCACCAATTTTAATTTTTAAAACATCAGGCGATTGATTGAGTAACTGAACTTCCACTTGATTATTAATCGTCAGGGTTTCGCCAGCTTTAAGAGAAGCTAATGGAGTTTTGGCGCTAGCGAGAGCCTGTTGAAGATTTTGATAGGGTTTGGGAGTGACACCGAGACTGATATCGCGAAATTGCGCGATCGGGACAGAGCTAGATATCAGTGCATTCCATCCATCGCTGACATTTGGCTGTGTATCTGTGGCGATCGCCCAATCAAGGCGATTAATGCCGAGCTTTTGTAAGAATGGTTGTAATGTAAAACTAGCAAATTGTTTATCACCGCTATTAATCAAAATAGTTTGATTTTGATTTTTAATCAGCATGATCGGTACATCATTAAATGCTGGCAAAGTTACTTGAAATGTATTCGTTTGGGCGATCGCATTGGGGACAAATAGCACAACACAAGCAAGTACAAAGGCGATCGTCCAACGCTGCATTTTGGCAAACCAAGGTACTAGCCAAATCGCGATCAATAAAGCATAGGCAACGAACATTTGCCAAATATTAATTGCACCGACACTAGTATTAGCATTTGGCAAAGTATTAATCCATTGAGCAATGTCAATCGTCCAATGCAGTAATGGATAGAGCAACCATGCGATCGCTGCACCAATTGGCACGAAGATAATCCCTAATAAACCGCTAACAATGCCGCCATAGGTTGATATTGAGACTAAGGGTGTAGTAAAAACATTGGCAATTAAGCTATATGGGGAAAGTTTGCCAAATACGAATAGTTGTAAAGGTAATGTCCAGATATAGGCGGCGATCGGTATAGATAGTAATTCGGCGATCGTAGGGGGCAGCCATTCTAAACGCTCGGAAATAGAACGTGATGTAGTCAATAGCCCAAATGTTGCTAGAAAACTAAACTGAAAACCTAAATCCCAAATCCAAAGCGGTTGATAAAGTAACAACAATACTGCCGTGATTAGTAAACCAATTACGGGACGGCTGCGGCGTTGCACTACTAGACCGATTAAGCTCCCAAAACCCATCACCACGGCTCGTAAAATTGATGGACTAGCGCCAGTTAGGAGTAAATATGCCAATAAACAAAAACTACCGATCGCAAATTGTGTCTTCAGCGATCTATTTCGAGTTAAGGCGATCGCTGCTCCTAATACCAAAGTCACCTGAAAGCCTGAAGCTGCTAACACTGCTGCTAAACCAGCTTGAATAAAGGCATCCTTAAGATCGCTCGGCAAATCTACCGCCCGACTGCCCAAAACGAGGGAGCTAAGCAGCGAACCCTCTGGCACACCTGCCCCCATCACATGGGCGCGAACAATCCTACTAACAAACCACCATTCGCCAAAACTAGGGGCATCGCCTTGCATGATTAGCAATCGCCCACTCAGTCCTGCAAATACACCTTGACGGGCTAAATAAGCTTTAAAATCAAACGCGCCAAAATTATCGGCATGGCTAGGCAAATATAATCTTCCTGAAAGCTCGATCGCTTGCCCTGTTCTTAATCCTGTCACCTCGATCAATGGCACAGTTACATAAAGCTTGCCTGATGTCGCTACAAATTTTTTATCAGTAGTCGCGGCATTAGGGTTTTGCTCTTTGGGATCTTTAATATTTAACTTGCCAGAAGGATTAATTTCCTTCACTTCTAGCAAAAACTTGGCGCGATCGCTGCGAGTCAAGCTTGGTGCTTCAACGACCTGCCCCCGCACGATCACGTTAGATAATGGCGCATATTTAGAAATATCGTCAGTTTGCGGTTGTGGTGTACGAAATTTCACATAAAAGCAAGCAAAAATGGCAATTACTGTTGCTAACAGATAAACCCAACGCTTGGGGCCCAAGCGCCAAATTGCAGGAACCACTAGCGACAAACCAAAACCAATCCCGAATACTGTATAAAAGCCTGTCCAGTCGGGCAGAAAGCTGGCGTAGGCTCCTACAACGAAAAATAAAGCCAAAACTAAAGCAACTTGCGATTTCATTGGCTCAAATTAAATCGTCATCATAATTGTTCCAAATCGCGCGATCGCCAAATTCTGACGGTGGGCGATCATTACTCCAAGCCCACCAAACTGCTTGACATTCGCA
>JAJAZG010000572.1 GCA_026785865.1 Pseudanabaena sp. CAN_BIN31 | reverse complement strand
GTAGCTACCTCATGCCAAGGTTAATAATAATCCTAAAATTGCATTTTGAAATTTAAAATAAAATCAAAATAAAAATCAAAGCTCAAAAAGCTGTGGCGCACGCGCAGCGTGCACCACAGACTTTTGGGCTTTATTATGCTCACTTAAAACACAAAAGACTTTGGCATGGGGAGGATGATTAGTAGGGCGATCGTCATTAAAGCTATGCCAATTAGATCGCGGGTCCTGTCGATTTCGATGCTCTCATTCAAAATAAGTGGGTGCGGGATCGGTAATAAAAACAGCAAGAGGCTGTAAATCTTCAGCCAAGGTTGGACAAGTAAAGCGATCGTTAGTAATACTAACCTTGCGATCCGAGCGATTTTTACGGCTTGTCGATGCCCAAACATGGCGATCGCCAGATTGCCTCCATCAAGTAAATCAAAAGGCATAAGTTGTAAGGCGCTGAGCGCTAAGCCAGACCATCCAGCCAAGGTGAGGGGTGAAAAAGCTGGGATTGTAATTATTTCTGAGGTGTTGATTGAGGTAATGCCTGATTTGCCTAAAGTGCAAATTGCATGAATAAAAGTTGCCAAAATTGAATTTTTGAAGTCGAAGCTATTTAGATTGGGCATTGACAGAGAGGTTGCCATCGCGGGATCGGCGATCGCGGGACTTGCGGGGACTAATAGCCAATTTCCTAAAATCAATAAAATTACCGATATTACTAAACCCGCAATTGTGGAGATCGCGACTAAATCGAAAAGAATGCGGCGCTGGTTTTTGGGGTTCTGCCCCAATGTAGAACTGGTGTTTAAGCTGCTTAGTAAGCCAAAGCCACCTAGAAATGGCAATAAAAGTGGTGGTGCGAGTTGTAGTTGGTATTTTTTGGCGATGAAATATTGGGCGATCGCCTTCGCGCTAAAAATGCTGGCAATACCTAAAAAGTAAGGAATTCCTTTTTGTAAGTTAATCAAGGTCAGATCTTCGAGTCGATAAATATTTGCACCTACAGCTAGCACAGTAAATGTTGTAAAGATGATGCTGATAGTACTGGCGATCCAGTTTTGGTGATATTTACGAGGTTCGGCGCGATCGCTAGAACATATTAAACAAAAGCAGTAGTTAGTCTTGTTTTCTTGAATATTTTCTGCGCCGCTAAAACCTGTCCCTAAATTTTTTAATGGACTCTCTTGCAAATGACAAACAAAGCGATCGCCAAATATTTTCTGAATATTTTGGCTAATGGTGTCGTAGGCATATTTAGGATTGTGCGATCGCAGATTGCCGCGACAGTAAATTTCTTGAGGGTGATAATCTAAATCTTTTAACTGATAAATAGCCGATGGGAAGCAGTCTTTAAGCTGTTTTTCTTCGCTAGAGTCAAGCTCTATAATCTCAACATTTGCATTAGAAAACGATGGTAAGTTGCCGTATATCCATACACAAAACAAAAATACAATCGTCACAAAAATTAATGGTAAAGCTGTGCGATTGAGCGATGTCCACGCGATCGCTAAGCTTGGCAAGACAACCGCCAGAATCCACAAAATAAATATTTGCGTCTGATTATTTTGGTGCGATCGTTGACGGTAGCTCGCCACGCAACCTACCACCACAAAAACAAATATTTCCTCAAATCCCATATCATTACCAATTTAAAAGCTTAAATTAAATAAACGTCGCGACACCTATTTTAAATTAGGCTATTCTCTAGCATCAAAACCAAAAAAATAGGTAGAGCGCTTTGCGCCCCACCTATTTCTAACTGCACTGGCAATCTCTCTATATGAGCAAAGACTTTGAATCTATCAGCGATCGCTTACCACCGCAAAATATTGAGGCAGAGGAGGCAGTCTTAGGCGGAATCTTGATCGATCCAGAGGCAGTTTCGCGAGTGTTGGACACTTTGCGTCCTGAAATGTTTTATGTAGCGGCGCATCAAGAGATTTTTCGGGCTTGCTTGTTATTGCACAACCAGTCCAATCCCACGGACATGATGAGCTTGACTACATGGTTAAGCGATCGCGATATGCTCGAAAAAATTGGTGGTCAAACCAAGATTGCCCAACTATGCGATCGCACCGTCAGCGCTGTAAATATCGATTTTTATGCTCAATTAGTTGCGGACAAATATGCGCGGCGCAAACTTGCCGAAGCTGCCAGAACGGTTGTTGAGATTAGTTACAATAATGAAATCGAACTACCGCAACTCCTCGATCAATCTGAACAAAAGATTTTCGCAGTAACACAATCACGCGCTCAACAAGGGCTGACCCCTGCTGCTGATATTCTCACGAAAACTTTTTATGAATTAGAAAATCGTTTTAATTCCCTTGGTACTGGTAATTCCACCGCGACAGGTTTAATTACAGGGTTTTACGATTTTGATGCGATGACCAATGGCTTGCAGCGATCGGATTTGATCGTTTTGGCTGGTCGCCCGTCAATGGGGAAAACTGCATTCGGTTTAGAAATAGCTCGAAAAATGGCAGAAATCCATAGATTGCCTGTGGCAATCTTTAGTTTAGAAATGTCTAAAGAACAATTAGTTTATCGACTATTAGCCAGTCAGTCCAAAGTTCGTTCTAGCGATATGGGCATCGACAGTAATCGCCTCCGCAGTGGACAAATTAGCGAAAATGAATGGGGAACTGTGGCGATGGCGATTAGTGGACTTTCGGAGTTGCCACTATTTATCGATGACACTCCCAATCCACCGATTACAGAACTTCGTTCTAAGGCTCGCCGTTTGCAATCAGAAAAGGGAGGAGTGCTTGGTTTAATTTTGATTGATTATTTGCAATTGATGGAAGGTTCTGGTTCTGATAATCGGGTGCAAGAGATTTCGAGAATTACGCGATCGCTTAAAGCCCTAGCCCGTGAATTAAACGTACCTGTAATCGCTCTATCCCAATTAAGTCGAGGCGTAGAAGCTAGAACCAATAAGCGTCCGATGCTTTCTGACTTGAGAGAATCTGGATGCTTGAGTGGGGATTCACTGATTACGATGGCAGATACAGGATCAGAAATTCCGATCCGCGATCTCGTTGGCAAATCAGATTTTGCGATTTGGGCAGTTAACCCTCAAACTCTCAAAATGGAACGCGCGATCGTCAGTAATGCTTTTTGTACTGGTTCTAAACCTGTTTATCAACTAAAAACTCAATTAGGGCGCTCGATCAAAGCAACTGCAAATCATCAGTTTTTGACAATTCATGGTTGGAAGAGACTGGATGAATTACAAATAGGCGATCGCATTGCCATGCCTCGCGGTATTCCTAGCCCAGAATTACAAACAATGGGCGATGCTGAGCTAGCACTATTGGGACATTTAATTGGTGATGGTTGTACTTTGCCACGCCATGCAATTCAGTACACAACTAGAGAACTAGATTTGGCAGAAATAGTAGCAAGTTTAGCAACCGAAGTCTTTCGCGATCAAGTTATACCAAGAATCCAAAAAGAAAGAGATTGGTATCAAGTATATTTACCGTCTGCCTATCATTTAACCCACGGTATTAAAAATCCTGTTACGAAATGGTTGGAAAATCTTGCCATATTTGGCTTGCGATCACATGAAAAATTTATACCATCACAAGTTTTTGAACAACCGAGAGAATCAATTGCACTCTTTTTGCGTCATCTGTGGGCTACCGATGGTTGTATTCGTACAAGCAAAAAATCTTACTATCCTAGTATTTACTATGCATCTAGCAGTAATAAATTAGCGGTAGGAGTACAGTCTTTACTATTGAGGTTGGGTATCAATGCAACTTTAAGAATTGTCTCTCAAGGTGAAAAAGGACGCGATCAGCATCAAGTTTGGGTAGCAGGAAAGCCAGATATAGAAAAATTTGTGAGTATTATTGGTGCAGTTGGTAAGTATAAACAGGAAAGTTTACAACAAGTCAACTTGTATATAAGTAATTCTGGATGTGCAAATACGAATAGAGACTTGATATCAAAAGAAGTTTGGAAAACTCATGTTAATGTGGCTAGAGAAAAGCTAGGATTAACAACTAGACAAATGCAAGAACAGATTGGTACAAAGTATTGCGGTACAAGTTTATATAAAAATGCGATTGGTCGCGATCGCATGTATAAGCTATCGACAGTTTTAGATTCAACGGAGCTTTGTAATCTTGCTGTAAGCGATATTTACTGGGATCTATTAATGAATATTGATTCATTAATAGAAGAATTGGTGTATGACTTAACCGTACCAAGTCTTGAAAATTTTGTTGCCAATAATTTTTATGTTCATAACAGCATTGAGCAAGATGCGGATTTAGTAATTAATTTATATCGTGATGAATATTACAATCCAGAAACACCCGATCGCGGTGTTGCCGAAATCATTATTGCTAAGCATCGTAATGGGCCAGTTGGTACTGTCAAATTACTATTTGAACCACGCTTAACCAAGTTTGAGAATATGGCTTCTAGTCGTAGTTAAAAGTGTAGGCATGTATTGGAGGCGCTTAGCGTCACACTCTAATACATGCCTACAAAGATATAATTTACAAAAAGTTCAGCTATCTAGTGTTAACTGTATGCAGTCATTTGGACAGCAATCTGATCTGATCACATTAGTCATCTCCGAAGTTGTTGAGCCAAATCTCATCGAAGAATATGAAGCTTGGACAAAAGGAATCAACCATGCAGCCCAACAGTTTGAGGGATTTATGGGGGTTGAAGTCATCCGTCCTCGCGATCATCAATACCCTGAATATGTAGTCATTGTTAAATTTGATAACTATGACCATTGCAAAAATTGGCTCACTTCATCTGTTTATCAACAATGGATGCAGAGTTCTAAAAAATTTATCTCTAAGCGATCGCACCAACAGCTTCCAAATGGATTAGAACTATGGTTTACCTTACCGAAAAGTACATTACTAAGTCCACCACAACCTGCGTATTACAAGCAAGTGGTTATTGGAGTATTCACTGTGTACCCTTTAATACTGCTTGCCAACTTACTTCTTAATCCATTTCTTCAGGGACTTCCAGCTTTATTAGGCTTATTAATTTCTGTTACTTTCGTGTCTGCATTGCTTAGCTATCCAGTCATGCCCTTCGTCACCAAAATCTTAGGATTTTGGTTATATCCCTCAAAATCTAAACGTGCCAAAAAGTAGGAAGCACCAATTCAAATTTGAATTGGCATTACCTGCCGCGATCGCTCAGCGCAAATTTCTAAAGCGTTGCAAAAAGATGGTCATGGGTAACAGGCGTATGTAAAATTTGATTATGAGTATATTGAGTCAAAATAAAACTATTGAACCAGCCCTTGCTGCGGTGAAACAACGCTTGGAATCGGGTGGCGCATTGCTTCCAGATTCTCACGAAAATTTGCTGGAGGTAGTTGGTATCCTCCAAAGCTATGGTGTGGTATTAGGCGAATATCATCGAAATCTTACCTATGTTTCGGAGCATCAATTTTTGGTGATTTTGCCATTTTTCAAATTCTTTAATGGTGAATTTTCGTTAAATAAGCTTGGTCGTCATTGGTGGCACGATCGCATTAATTTTGAATTTGCTGAATATTCTATGAGGTCGATGTTTTGGCATGGCGGTGGTGGTTTAGATGCTTATTTGGACTCGGAAGAATTCAAACAAAGCGCCCAATTAGCGATCGCCGCCAAAGTTAGAAATAATCCGTTCATGGCAGCTATGAATCGCTTATTCCCAGACTTTTTACCAGAACAAGTCCGTCTGATGACCTATTACAGCGCTCTGGGATTTTTCTGGTCATTTATGTCACCGATGTTTTTAGAATTAAGCGATCGCTATGATCGTGGTGAAATTAAGAGCATTCACGATGTAGTTCAGCATGTTCAGGATGGTCTGGTTGCGGCTGCAAGTGTTCCTTATATCTACAGTGTATCGATTAATGATCAAGATTACGAAATCGTGCCTGCTTCGGCGAACCTGACCTTCTTAATGGATGCGGCCGTGCCATATGTTGAAGCCGTATTTTTCCGTTCTTTCCCCTTTCGTGGCACGGTTTCCTATAATGCTCAAGCTCATCAAATTTCGACAGAAGTTTCACAATTTAATTATGGTGTACTGTATGCCGATCATCTGCCCGTCGGTGGTGCGGGGATTCCGCCGACATTGCTGATGCAAGATATGCGACATTTTCTGCCCGATTATTTGCAGGAGTTTTACAAAAAAGGCGATCGCGGTACAGAGGATTTATTGGTCAAGATTTGTTTGTCTTTCCAAAAATCAATGTTTTGCGTAACCACAGGCACTTTACGCGGTTTAGCACCCTATGCTTTAGAAACTGAAGATCCCCAAGAAAAGCTAGCCAATGACAAATTTCTTGTTCCTTGGTTAGAGCGTCTATCGCAATCGCGTTTATATACATTGCAATAAAGAGAAAGCTCGCTTTATTGCAATGTTGAGTGGTGGGACTTCACTGCTGTCCATTTCCAAGAAGCATCCAATTTCGGATGGCGATCGTAAATTTTATCGAAAGCTGGCAAGAGAGAATTAGTATAACTGAACCAATAGGCTAAGGTAAAATCTTAATTTAGATTCAAAAGACTATCATGCTAGCCAATTTCAAGAAAAGATTCAAAGCCTTGTCTAGCCCCAAATTCATTGGTTATGCAGTAGTTGTTGCGATCGCTACTCTTAGCGCGATCGCAACTGGTTTAGAATTAAACGAAGTTCAAAACCTCGAACGGCGGACGCAATCAGCATTTTTTAACTGGCGTGGCCCGATCGCTCCACCCAAAGATATTGTGATTTTAGCGATCGACGATCTCTCCCTGCGCCAAGGCGAATTTTACGACCCAAAAACTCGTCCTTTTTTAGAACCGTTTCGGACGACCACATGGAAGCGGGTAGTCTATGCCCAAGTTTTAGAAAAACTGGTTAAAGCTGGTGCAAAGGTAGTTGCTTTTGATGTTTTGTTTGTAACTCCCAGCGATCATGGCGCTGCCGATGATAATAAACTTCAAGCAGCGATCGCTAAATATGGCGATCGCGCAGTATTTGCGGCTAGTTATGAATTTACCCAAATTGGCGAAGCGAATATTATGCAGCTTGCTTCACCTGAAGCAATTTTTAAAATCAAACCGAATACATTAGGACTAATTAATTTCCAACCAGAAGTTACAGAAAATATTCACCGTTTGGGGGTAAAGCCACCAACAGAGAGCGGTTTGCCGATTGTGCCAACCTTTGCCGCTTCAATCCTCAATGTGGCGAAAATTAGTTATTCCAAACCGAAAGGCGATGGAATTTATTTTTTTGGTGGATTTGATACATGGGCAAATGCTCAACAACAGATTCCGTTTTATTTTGTAGTCGATCCAGAGAACTGGAATAGTAAACAGCTTCAAGGCGGTAAATTTTTTAAAGATAAGATTGTCTTAATCGGGGCAACGGCTGCATCAAAACAAGATATTCAGAACTCAGCGATGGGGAGAATGGCTGGAGTGGAAATTCATGCCAATGCGATCGCCACGCTCATGCAGGGCAAAACTATGGCAGGAATATTTGCTAGTCCAACACAGCAAGGCATCTTTACGCTTCTATTAGTTGGCATCTCAGGCGGTATTCTCTGTTTATTTAAACGCCCGACTACTCAAATATTAATGGCGTTCGGGACGGCGATCGCTTGGTTTAGCTTTGGTTATGTCTGCTTTATTTATACCAGTACAATTTTGCCCGTGGCGATTCCTGCGATCGCGATCGGCTTAAATGGAATCGCGCTTTTAACTACAGGCTCGATCGCTGCCCAAATCGATAAAATCCTGCTAAGGCGCACCCTAGAGCGTTATGTCGCGGCCCCAATTGTGGAAGAAATTATTAACCAACCAGAAAATTTCCTCAATCTGTTAGAAGGACGCACGATTAAAGCTGCGGTTCTCTTTTCGGATATTCGCGGCTTTACCACTCTCTCTAGTCGTCTTCCTGCCAAATTACTAATCCAACAACTGAATACCTATTTGGGCGGGATGGTAGATGCGATTTTGGAATATCAAGGCACAATTGATAAATTTATCGGCGATGCGATTATGGCGGAGTTCGGCTCACCTGTGTCGCGTGGTGAAAAAGCTGATGCGATGAATGCGATCCATGCCGCCCTAAATATGCGATTGGCATTAATAGAACTTCGTCAAGTATGGCAAACTGAGAATAAAATCCCTTTCTCAAATGGAATTGGTATTAACTATGGAGAAGTTACGGTTGGTAATATTGGCTCCCCACGCCGTCTTGAATATGCGGTAATCGGTGATACGGTCAATGTGGCAAGTCGAGTCGAAGGCATGACGAAGGAGCTTGGTACAGATATTGTAATTACGGGTGCTCTTTACGAAATTGTCAAAGACGAGATTGATATTGTCGATTTTGGCGAACATGCGCTCAAGGGTAGAGTGGGTGATGTGCGACTTTATGGTGTGATTGGGCTGAAAGGTAGCGATCGCCAAATTTACGAGCAAGTCCAAAACGAGCTCAAGCGGCACACTGCTGTAATCGATATTCTTAAAAAAGGTCAGTTACCATCTTGAGCAATGCTTGCAACCCCGATAATTTTTTGAAAGTGGTGCAAAGCAGCACTTTCAAAAAATTATCGGGGTTCTATGGCAGCGCAAGGCGCTGTACCCATTCAATTCAGATATAGTCTGGATTAGGATATTATTGAACCAGTTCACAGTTTTACAAATAAGTTTTATATGCTAGACAAACGCGACTATACGCTCATCATCGATAAAAGTGGAAGCATGTCAAACACCGACAGAGGCACTACTAAAAGTCGGTGGGAAACTGTGAAGGAATCTACTCTCGCCCTTGCACGTAAATGTGACCAGTTAGATCCAGATGGGATTACGGTGTATTTGTTTTCAGGGAAATTTAAGCGATACGATCATGTTTCAGCAGCAAAAGTTGAGCAAATCTTCCAAGAAAATGAGCCAATGGGCGGCACTAATTTAACCGCAGCTTTACAAGATGCGATCAATCAGTTCTTTCAGCGCAAAAAAGCAGGACAATCTAAAGCTGGCGAAACGATCCTAATCATTACAGATGGAGAACCAGATGATCGCCGCTCTGTTTTTGAAGTAATCATTGAAGCAACGCGCCGCATGGACTCTGACGAAGAACTCGCACTTTCTTTTATTCAAGTAGGATCTGATACGAGTGCTACGGATTTTCTTAAGGCTCTGGACGATAAGTTGACCAGTATCGGTGCAAATTTTGACATTGTGGACACGATTACACTTAGCGATATGGAAGATGTGACACTTTCAGAAGTGTTGCTGAGTGCGATTAATGACTGAAGTTTATGCCCTTAAATCAAAACTAATTTTATGAATATCTACCGTCTCGCTGTTCTAAGTGACAATTACATTTTTGTTCTGCATGATCCTGTTAAAAATATTGCAGCAGTAGTAGATCCCGCGATCGCACAACCTGTTTTAGACAAATTAGAAGAATTAGGCGCACCTTTAGTCACGATTTTTAATACACATCACCATAACGATCATATCGGTGGTAATTCAGCGCTGATCAAAAAATTTCCTGAAGCGATCATCTATGGCGGCGAGAAAGATCGCGATCGCATTCCCAATATGGAAGTTTTTTTAAAAGCTGGCGATCGCGTTAATTTTGGCGATCGCGAAGCTCAGGTATACTTTGTTCCTGGTCACACTTACGCGCACATTGCCTATTACTTTGCCCCAACTAGCGACGAAGGCGGCGAATTATTTTGTGGTGACACTTTGTTTGCAGGAGGCTGTGGCAGATTGTTTGAAGGCACTCCCGCGCAAATGCTTAACTCACTAGATCAATTGCGCCAACTGCCCGACGATACTCGCGTTTGGTGCGCCCATGAGTATACGCTTGGTAATCTCAAATTTGCGCTGACCTGCGATCGCGATAATCTCGATTTGCAAGAACGGATGGTTACAGCAACAGCCATGCGTCAAAGAGGCGAAGCAACTGTGCCAACTACGATTGGACTCGAAAAACGGACTAACCCATTTATGCGATGGGATACTCCTGCAATTATGCGATCGGCGGGTATTGAAATCCCCGATCGCGTATTCGCCAAAATTCGTGGTCAAAAAGATAATTTTTCGGGTTAAACAAAAAAGCTCCTCAATGAGGAGCTTTTTTGTTTTTACTTTTTGTTAACTGGGGTGCAAGGATTCGAACCTCGGAATGTCTGGACCAAAACCAGATGCCTTACCACTTGGCGACACCCCAATGTAGTCGCGGCGCATTTTACAAATCTTTTTGTTAGCGCGATACATACTATAGCAAACGTATATTGTGTTTTGTCAACCTGTTGAGCAAATTTTTTTCTAAATGACTTTATACAGCAATTTGATACCGCTAATCGCGAGTGGCAAATCCATAAAGCTTTTTTGGCAGTGTTGCGAGGCATACCTAAAAGGAGCAGCCCTAGGCTGTATGTTGTTAGTATCAAAGGTAAATAATCTTTCAGTCTGATTATTTACAAAATTCCAAATCATTTCAATCTGTAGCATTCTTAAACGTTAAGCACGAACATAT
>JAJAZG010000571.1 GCA_026785865.1 Pseudanabaena sp. CAN_BIN31 | reverse complement strand
ATCACGTTATCGACACCGACCTTGAAATCTGCTAAGGGTTTGGGGGCTATGGTGCGGGACTTGTCTGCCATGCGTAAAGCGACTCTCGTTGGATATATGCTGCGACTGTGGGTATTATGACTGAACTGTTGCCATTGTTGCGATAGTCTGACGAAGAAACGTTAGGTATCGAGGTGGAGTCAGGCGCGATCGCCACTTCTGTCCCCATATTCACAAGATGATCAATATCTGCTTGGTCAATGGTCGCACCTTGGCGAGGAACGACTAGCAGCTTGACTTGATTCAGCAAGTCTTCGGCGCGATACCAAGTTGGCAACTGCGAAACTAGGTCGCCGCCGATAACGAGGGTAAAGTCCGCGTGGGGCAAGATTTGTTTAGCTTGCTCAACGGTGTTAATCGTGCGCGGGTTGCTGATTTTTGGATGCAGAGTAATATTCTGCGATCGCGGTTTGATCGCGGTGATCGTTAGTTGCATCATCGCGACGCGGTGTTGCAGGCTTGCCTGATGGCTTTTGAATGGGTTATCTGATACCCAAACAATTACGCGATCGTAATGATTATCCAGCCATTGCAAAATCTGTTGATGTCCGATGCTAGGCGGATCAGCGCTAGTTCCAAAGAGAGCGATGTTCATTGTTTATTCTCAAATTCCAAGCATAGTTCGGCTGCTTCTTGAATACGTCACCAATTCAGCTTACAAAGTCAATTTTGGAAACAGAATCACAAAGAATCCCATCCATGCAAATATGGGAATTGCGACTAGAATGGATAACCAAACAATTTTGAACAAGAGCCAACTGCCGCTAATAATCAAGAATCCTGTCAAAATAATTGTCCAAGGCTGACACCACCAAGGCTTATGATTCCAGACGCTATCATCGGTTTTTTCTAAAGTCATTTTTTTGATTCCTAGTTGTTTTTACAAGCTGCATTGGTAACCAGCGATCCCAATCTGATACCAATTCATAGAAGTGCTGTCACACTTCTATGAATCAAATCCCAAATCCAGTATAGATTTTAGAATCAAAAAATGGCATACTCCCTTCCCAGTGAAAGATTAGACGTTGCAGCGCTCCGCGCCGCAACGCTAATTCTTGGGTGTTAATGTCTATTTTTATACTGGGAAGGGAGTAGCCATTTTTTGATTTGGTGTTAGATATAAATGAGTATAAATAATTTTATAATTTTTCTAGCTTTTTAATTCCTTTTTGGTAACTATGACAACTCCTGCTTCGCCTCGCGCTGACCTGCTCTCAGAGATGCTCTTAGAACTAATCGAAATTCTGCGCGATCGCCAAGGTGATACATGGGCAGCGATCGCCCGCATCGCTGCTGGTAAATCGGCAACGATCGCGATTGATGGTACGCGAATTTATGTGCAAGTTGAGGGCGAGCAGGATCTCCAAATCACGATTTCCGATGCCAAACCTGATGCAATTAATGATTTTGAAGGTAATGGTCGAGCTTTACGCAACGTCATGTTTGGCAAATCCACCCTCGAAAAGTCGGTCGCTTCTGGCAAAATCTTCATTCGCGCCAGCTTTGGCGATCTTTTAAAAATTCGTGCTGTCGTTAATTCGGTTCTGGCGGAGACGGATCTTGAGCCAAGATTACTAAATCTTTGGCATCGATTTGATCGCGAATGGGAAAAATAAGTAGATACCAAAAGCGCTATAGCGCTTTTGGTATCTACGATTATGTGATTTTGCTCAAAATCGATATTGTGCCGAAGCCAATGAGAATGATGCCACTCCCCCAATTGAGCCAAATTGACCAACGGCGTATTTCTAAAAACTGTTTGATGATCCCCGTAAATGTACCCGCGATCGCTAAAGGCAACACCGAACCGATCGCATAGGCAAGTAAAAATTCAGTACCAACTAGCAAATTTCCTGAGCCTGAAACCCAAGCCAAAAGCGTCACCAATACAGGTGTACTGCAAGGTGACGCGACGAACCCAAAGGATAAACCAATTAATAGCGATCGCAATCCCTGTGGCAAATTTTTGGATACTTCCCAATTGCCAAAACTCGGCAACCGCAAAGATATTACTTCCAATAGTTGCAATCCCATCGCGATCGCAATCATTCCCATCACCACCGACCAACCCCAAGCCGTTTGTCCATAAATCTTGCCAAGTAGCGCCGCCGCTAGTCCGAAGCCTGTGAGGGCGATCGCAAATCCTAAACAAAACCATGCTGATTGCAAAGCCGACTTCCATGTACTTTTAGACTCGTAGCCGCCAATATAGCCAATCGTGAGCGGCAACATCGACAGGGTACAAGGGGTGAGGCTAGTCACTAGCCCTGCCAAAAACACTACGCCCACACTCGTCCATGAAGCTTGATTGAGTTGGCTATTCACCAAAGCATCGGCCCATTGTTCGAGTTGATAAAACCAATTTGGTAGCGATCGCGCTAAAGTTTCGAGAGATTGCAACATAATAATAGCGATCGTTCAGCGTTTTAAACGCTGAATGCTGATTTAGATTAGTATAACTAGAGATATATAACAATTCTAAGTTATGACAACTGCAAATCGAGGACATCGCTCTTTCTGGCGCTTGATCGTCAATGATACGACAGGTTTTGTGGTGAAGCGACTGGGACAAGCGGTGATTGTCGTTTTGGGTGTGTCCATTTTAAGTTTTTTTGCAATTACTAAATCTCCCGGAAATTGCTTTTCTGAGCTGCGAAATAATCCGACTACTCCCAAAAAGACGATCGAGCAGTTAGAAAAACAATTGAACTACGATAAGCCCGAAGCCGTACAGTATCTCTTATGGCTGCGAAATACTTTAGGTGGTGATTTAGGCGTTCGTTGTCAAGGTTTAGCGCCTGTCACACCGTTAATTGTGGAACGAGCTGGGAATACGCTAATCATGTCCCTTGCCTCCTTGGTGACAACTTGGCTAATCGCAATTCCCCTCGGCATTTATAGCGCGGTCAAGCAAAACACTTGGAGCGATCGCCTAATCCAAGTATTAAGTTATGCCACTCAAGGTTTTCCTAGTTTTGTACT
>JAJAZG010000570.1 GCA_026785865.1 Pseudanabaena sp. CAN_BIN31 | reverse complement strand
TCACCGCTTGTAGATTTGCGTAACATCACTAACATGCTGTATTCCTGTCGCTCTAGGGCAGGGCGCGACAAAAACTCTCTCCAAAGTTGGGGATCAAATCCCGCAGGACGAATTAGATTATCGAGGCGCAAACCTGCAATAATTTCAGGCTGATTATCGCCATCGATATCAGCACAAACTAGCGAGGCGATCGCCACTTGCGAAGTTGCAGTTTGATTTGCGCCAAGTTTTATAAATAAATTGCGAGTTTTTTCTAATACGAGGGGCTGGATTTTACTAGGACAGTTAAAAAAGTAAGTGCGATCGCTTTTGTCAGTATTAAGGCGATCGCTAGCCACGATGGTTAAATTGGGCTGACGCAATATAGCAGGGTCAAAACTTTTCGTATGTTGATTTTTATCGTTCTCATTTGGGGCTTGCACTTTAAAACTGGCGATCGCGCCAAAAGCATCGGAGCCGCGCACTGCACTCACTTGAAACATCCCCAAAGGTTTGCCAAATTGCATCAATGCAAACTTGCTCCCCACTGGAATCGATTGAATAACCCGATCTATACTGCCTAACTGTTCCACCAAATCAGAAGGAATAATTGCCTCAATTGTCTTACCATCGGGGGAAGCTTGGATAAACAAAAAAATCGGCACAGGTATCTCAGGCTTTTTGTCATTATTGGGACTAACGCAAGCATTGAGACCAATAACAATTCCTAAAGTTATAAGAGATATAGAATAACGAATTTTGTTTCTGAATTGTCCAAATGGCATGATAAGCAAGGAGTCTAGAAGTGTCTTATTTGTAAGTCTTTGCAAAAGTAAAGACTTACAAGCCTTTACATTCTATTTGGATTCCATCACTTCTGCTAAACGTTCAACCGCTAACGTCAGACGTTCTTGAGGATCGGGTTTGACTTCAGCCGCAGCTTCCTCACGAATTTCTTTACGTTTTGCTGCTTCAAAAAAACGAATGATCAAGAAGATCACAAAAGCGATGACTAGGAAATTAATCACTGAAGCAAGGAATAGACCATATTTAATCCCATTGATTTGTAGCTTCGCCAAATCTTCCACCCTAGCAGCTTTGAGTGCAGGATTTAGCAATACAGGGGTGATGATGTCTTCAATTAAAGAAGTAATAATTTTGCCAAACGCACTACCGATGATCACCGCAACGGCTAAGTCGATTACATTACCTTTCAAAATAAATTTTTGGAAGTCTTTTATAAAGCCTCCAGCCACACGTCTACCATTTTGTATGGTCATAAAATATTCTCTTTAAAGTTATAAGCTAGTCCTGCCAAATATTACAGCACCTTGCGCTGCCATAGAACCCAAATAATTCTTTGAAAGTGCCGCAAAGCGGCACTTTCAAAGAATTATCTGTATTACTCAAACCATCAATAGTTTATTGATCATGCTTTCGATCGCGTTTTACTGATTGAGATTCTTTACTTTCAGTAATATCTTTTAACCAAGGCAACACGATCGCCTGATTACGATATAGCCGATACATTAAATACATACAAAATGCAAAATAGCCCGAACTAAAGGTAGCTTTAATTAGTTCTGTAGTAACTTGCAGAGTTTCGCCCTCCGTTGGCACGCCACCCATCGCGCCATAGGCGATCGCCCAAGTCAACATCAACGCGATCGCTACTTGACTAACATCACGGACTTTGCGACTACTTCTTTGACGGACTAAGGCGATCGCTGAAGGAATCAAACCAAATACAGGAACTAAACAAAAGAACATCTCGATTCTTTCTTTAGTTGAATCGCGAGATATTTGTTCTGGAGTTTCAATTTGGCGATCGCGCTTAGAATAACGACTCATAATTTTTTATAGAAAAAAAGAACAGTTTGGATTCTTTTTTTTTGTTATTGCCACATCCAGAGAGGCATTCCACTAGTTTCTGCTTCAAATTGTAAACGCGCGATCGCACTATCTGATCCACCAGGCAAGAATTTGCTAGCGAAAGATTTTGGTGGCTTGATCGTAAAGACTTTAGTGGTTTTGGGATCGAGTCCGACTAATTCAGCCGCCCAAATTCTTGCATCCTCTTCAGTGCCAATGCGATCGACTAAACCGAGCGCAAGTGCTTGCTCGCCTGTAAATACTCGTCCATCGGCGAACGATCGCACTGTCGCAGGGCTAAGCTTGCGACCTTCAGCAACAGTTTCCACAAACTGGTTATAGCTGCTATCGATTAATGATTGCAGAATTACTCTTTCTTCGGGAGTGATTTCGCGATCAAAAGAGAGAATATCTTTGTAAGTACCAGATTTGATCGTTTTAAAAGAAACACCGATTTTATCGAGCAGTTTTTCGATGTTGTTACCGCGCAAAATTACGCCAATACTGCCTGTGATTGTGCCAGCATTAGAAACAATGTAATCTGCACCAACGCCAATATATACGCCACCACTGGCAGAAATATTCCCAAAGCTAGCAACAACTTTTACTTTTTCGCGCAGTCGCTTGAGTGCTGCATAGATTTCTTGAGAATCGCCAACGGTTCCGCCAGGGCTGTCGATGCGGAGTAATAAAGCAGGAAATTTTTGTTCTTCGACAAATTCAAGGGCTTCAAGAACTCGCGTTCTCGTACCAGAGCCGATCGCCCCTG
>JAJAZG010000569.1 GCA_026785865.1 Pseudanabaena sp. CAN_BIN31 | reverse complement strand
TCTCTGTACCCACTAAAGCCTCAATAGGCTGTAATAGATTAAGGCTTAATTATTTTCCATTGGGTTACAGGCCTCATTGGCTTCCAGCCTAGGAAAGAACCGATCGCTTCAGCGCGTTTGATCGATATTTGCGTAAGCGTACCGCCATACTTTTGTTGCCATTGAAATAATTTTTGTTCGCCCTCAAGGGTGACGACATTAGCGACTAAGCGTCCCTGCGATCGCAAGCTTTCCCAGCAAGTCTCAAATAAATCTACCGCCGTCGCACCGCCGCCGATAAAGATCGCGTCAGGCGAGGGTAAATTTTTCAGAGATTCGGGGGCTTTGCCTTCAATGATTTTTAAGTTAGGCGTACCGAGGGCGATCGCATTTTCAGCGATGAAGTGGGTACGAGATTTTTCGATCGCGATCGCTTGACATCGTGGATGGCTTCGCATCCATTCAATGCCGATGGAGCCACAGCCAGCCCCGACATCCCACAGCAATTCGCCAGCATTGGGAGCTAGAGCCGATAATGTAATTGCTCGCACCTCACGCTTGGTTAATTGTCCATCGTGGTGGTAGGCGATATCTGGTAGCCCTGCCATACGCGATCGAATTTGAGCATCAGGATTAGGAATACATTCCACGGCGATCGCATTAAGATCGGCAAATTCTGGAAAGTCTTGTGATTGATTGGCAGTGCTAGAAATAATGCGCTCTTTGGAGCCGCCAAGGTGTTCTAATACAGTGATTTTGCTATTGCCAAAACCGCGATCGCGTAAAGTATTTGCGACAATTTGAGGCGTTTCTTTGCCTGAACTCAAAATCAATAATCTTGCATTGGGATAGATATAAGCTTGCAGAAGTGAAGCAGGACGACCGCATAGGCTCAGGGTTTCTACTTCAGTCATCGACCAACCTAGACGAGCGCAAATCTGGCTAAATGTGGAAGGTGCGGGAATAATTGTGATTTCTTCGATGGGAATTTGTTTAAGTAAGGTTGTGCCAATGCCAAACCACATGGGATCACCACTTGCTAATACACATACAGCTTTACCGCGATGATCGCTAATTTTTTGAATAGTTTCTTCAATCGGTGATGTCCAAATTAAGCGCGATCGCTGATCGTTTGGCAACATGGCAAGATGGCGATCGCCGCCTACTAATATTTCGGCAGTATCAATTAGCGATCGGGCGATCGCGCTAAGTCCCGATCGACCATCTTCACCAATACCAATTATCGAAAGCCACTTTTCATCGCTCATTCTGTTTTTTTTAGTTTATGTTGCTTACCAACGCTATTTTCATCAGCATCTGTTTGATATTCGACTAAAAGGACTTTACGAAAGCCTATGGCAAGAATATCAATTTTTGTAGTCTCTCCATGACTTTGGGTTGATACGCTTTGTGCAGTCTGTAAACCCAAAAAGCTGAGACATTCTGCGCGATCGCTACAACTTTTTCGATTTAAGGATTTAGTCTCTCATCAAAAGTTGGGGGGTGCTATATTCGTTGATGCCTGCTAAACGGATTGCATTACAACCTAATTTATAAGCAAGCTCGTAGGATTCGCCAGCCCCGATCGCTGCATAAAACCCAACCGCAAATTCAATTGCTGCGCGATCGCCAATTGCTTGATCCATACCAATTACATATTGAACTTTTGGCGAATTGCTTCTGCTTGAACTTCGCTATAGCAAGCATTGAGGACGACGCATTCAATGCGATCTTTGAATAAACCAAATAGATCGGCAAGATCATCACCACTAATAAGTTTAGTCGTTCCATCGATATCTTCAAATACTAAACCGTCTGCATTTGCGCCATGTCCTGAAAAATGAATAATCTGAGGTTTGAAGTCGAGGATGGATTGCTGAATATCTCTTGGACGAACGGAGACAGAGCTTTTGATTGGTTCGGTTCCGTAACCAGCAAGGCGCAAGCGTTCTTTGATATCGCGTTCTTCTTCTTGGAGTCGCAAATTAACGGTGTTTTTGGGATTGGCGGCAAGCATGAGAATAGTTTTCATGGCTTTAGTTTTACTTTTTGGTTTTCTTTTTGGTTTACTTGGTCGTGGTTCTAATGCTTCAATCTTCTCATCTCGCGATCGCCTATCTTCAATACTACTAATACCATCGTCTATTTTGCGAAGTTTTTGATCGCGATCAGGATCAATTGAGTCATCAAGTAGGCGGCGAACATTAACATCTTCACCGCTTTTATAGCACTCAATAGTGAGGCGACGCTTCTCGACATATTGGCTTAGGATGTCTAGGGCAAAAGTGTATGGCTCGATGAGAGTTTTACATTTAGCGCAGTTGCAGGGAATGAGAGTGTCGTATTCTAGGCGATTTTCAAAGCGATCGTGGATTTTTTCAAATTCATTGTTGATGATCGTGAGAAAGTCTCTTTGTCCTGAACCACTGAGGCGAATCCGAATCTCGCGATCGTGGGTGCGTTCAGTGACCTCGGCACGGGTATTCCCTTGATTAAGGACAACGCCATATTTCCAAACTAAAGCGCAATCAGGATCGGAGACATTTTCAATTTTTCGGTGCATCTCGACGATGAAGCGGCTCAAAATCTCCTTGGGCATGAAAATTTTGTAACGGTAACGCAAAATCAGATTTTGGCTATTATCCCAATCGTAGTTGGGAGGATCTTTTGGGAGGAGGTGAGGAGCGATGTAGTTACCCCTATGATAGGGAATTTCGTAACAGACTTTAAACTCCTTCATTAATTGCAGAAGTTCATGGTGCATATTGGCATATTGACGATCTCGCCAAATATCTTGGAGATCGCCATCACAAAACTGTCCAAGTTCTCTTTTGACCTTCGCATTGTCTAGAATTTTGTAAACGGCGGCGGTTCCCCAGTTTGGTTTGAGAATGAGGCGATGGCGCAGGATTGGGTCTTTTTGGAAATGGAGACAGATGCCGAGCCTATGTAGGAAATCACTGATATCTAGCATCTCTTGAGGATCGCTAATTTTGTGCAAGCGACAAATTGCTTCGTATTCATTGCAAGAGATATAGTTGCGTCCGTCATTTTCGAGGGCGTAGCGGATATTTAGCCATGAGTTAGGAAAAGGAATGCCATTGGGTAGTAGATCTTCGAGGCTGTACTGAATGGTTTGTTTGATTTCGACGAGTCCGCGATTGTCGGCGAGGTTGATGCTTTGGGGAGTTTTGAGATGCTCAAATTCGGCGCGTAGTTCTCGCAGATTCAGGCTACAGGTACGGTTTTGCTTTTCGTTTTGAACTAACAGCACGGGGCTATCCTTGCCATGCAAGCGGATTAATTGCAGCCAAAAGTAATGATCGGTGTCTTCTTTGCGGCTATCGGCAACTAACAGATAAAGGGAGCGCTCGGTCAGGAAAAACTGATGGGTTTGGTGATAGATTTCCTGTCCACCAAAGTCCCAAAGATTGACTTTATAGGTTTGCTGATTGCGTCCGATAAATTCCCATTGCAAAATATCGATGCCCTCAGTAGAGGTATCTTCAGTTTCAGGTTTAAGTTTATAGTTAGCGTCAATCAGTTTGTTCGCGAGGCTAGTTTTGCCCGAAGTACCTTCGCCAACAATTAAGATTTTTGCTTCATAGATCTGGGTAGTTTCCTTAGGATCTTGGATGCGGAAATAATAGTCAAGAATCGGACGTGCCGAAGGTAGAGAAAATATATCTGATGGCGCTAGAAGATCGCGAGGAATGCTAATAGGATTGCCACGCAAATCTAAATGTTCTAACTTGCCTAATTGGGCGATCGCGTCAGGTATCGCCGTTATTTGGGTGTCAGAGAGGTAAAGCGTAGTCAGATTTGCTAATTGGGCGATCGCGTCTGGAATCGCCGTTATTTGGTTGTTAGAGAGGGAAAGCGTAGTCAGATTTGCTAATTGGGCGATCGCGTCAGGTATCGCCGTTATTTGGTTGCCAGCGAGGACAAGCGTAGTCAGATTTGCTAATTGGGCGATCGCGTCTGGTATCGCCGTTATTTGGTTGCTATGGAGGTAAAGCGTAGTCAGATTTGCTAATTGGGCGATCGCGTCTGGTATCGCCGTTATTTGGTTGCTATTGAGGTTAAGCGAAGTCAGATTTGCTAATTGGGCGATCGCGTCTGGTATCGCCGTTATTTGGTTGCCATGGAGGTAAAGCGTAGTCAGATTTGCTAATTGGGCGATCGCGTCAGGTATCGCCGTTATTTGGTTAAATGAGAGGTCAAGCGTAGTCAGATTTGCTAATTGGGCGATCGCGTCTGGTATCGCCGTTATTTGGTTGT
>JAJAZG010000568.1 GCA_026785865.1 Pseudanabaena sp. CAN_BIN31 | reverse complement strand
TGGATACTTAGCATCCGCAGAGTTGGCATGGTTAGAAGAAACTCTGAGCGCGTATCCCGATCGCCCGACTCTAATCGCCTTTCATCAACCTGCCGTGCCGCTCGGTTCGCCATGGATCGATGATATTTGTTTAGAAAATCAAGAGGAGTTTTGGGGAATATGCGATCGGCATCCTCAAATAGAAGTTGTCTTAAATGGACATGCTCATCAAGCTTTTGACCAAATCCATGAAACGCCTCATAATGCTGTGCGCTGTCTAGTGACACCTTCAACTTGTGTCCAGTTTCAGCCTAAAAATCACAAGTTCCAAATCGATAATCAACCAGCAGGATTTCGACATTTACGGCTCTATCCTAATGGAATAATGGAAACAGAAGTTCATCGTCTCAAGGTCGGTAGTTTCCATCCCGATCTCGCGGCGATCGGTTATTAAAACCTGTTACCATAAAAGACCGCCTAGCGGTCTTTTATCCTAACTCTCAAAACCAATGCAACCGCAAATTATTGTGATCAAAATTGGCACATCTAGCCTCAGTCATCCTGAAACAGGGGATTTGCAGCTAGCGACGATCGCCAAATTAGTTGAAGCGATCGTGCATCTGCGCCGTGAGGGGCATAGTGTAGTTTTAGTCTCTTCGGGCGCAGTGGGGATTGGCTGTGGTCGGCTTGGTTTGAAACAACGTCCACGCAAAATTTCTCAAAAACAGGCTGTTGCGGCGGTTGGACAAGGACGCTTAATCAGGATTTATGACGACTTTTTTGGCTCTTTGCAACAACCTGTTGCCCAAGTTTTATTGACACGCGGAAATTTAATTCAGCGACAGCACTATATGAATGTCCACGCAACTTTCCGTGAATTACTAGAGATGGGCGTAGTGCCAATTGTGAATGAGAATGATACGGTTGCGGTTGAAGAATTAAAGTTTGGCGATAATGATACGCTTTCGGCTCTAGTGGCGAGTTTGATTGAAGCAGATTGGCTATTTCTTTTAACCGATGTTGATCGCCTATATTCTGACGATCCGCGCCAAGATCCTGATGCTCAGCCGATTGAGTTTGTCGAATATTCAGAGCTTCAAGATCTCCGACAAGCGATCAGTGAGAAGCAAGCGTTAGGCGCACAAGGCGGCGGCACTCAATGGGGAACTGGCGGTATGACCACCAAACTTGATGCCGCCAGAATCGCTTCGGCGGCAGGAGTTCGCACTGTAATCACGCGAGGAGCTTTTCCCGATCGCATTTCCGCAATTCTGAATGGTGAAAACTTCGGCACACAATTCGCGGCTCAACCCAAAACTGTTAATGCACGGAAACGTTGGATTGCCTATGGAATGGTTCCATTAGGCAAGCTATTTTTAGATGATGGAGCGGCGAAAGCGGTTATTCTTAGAGGGCGATCGCTTCTACCTGCGGGAATTACGCAAGTAGAAGGGAAGTTTGAAGCAAATGAGTCTGTGAGTTTGTGCGATCGCGATGGCAAAGAAATCGCCAGAGGCATCTCTAATTACAGCAGTAACGATATCCTTCGCATTCTCGGCTCTCAATCTGAAGATATCCCACGATTACTGGGTTTTGATGGAGAAGAGACGGTAATTCATCGTGATAATTTAGTCAGCTTATAGATATACAAAAAAATTTCTGGACTGCAAAGCTTTTTTCGTAATCCCAGAAATTATTAGGTTAGCGGTCTTCGAGATAAAGTAATGAGGATTTTTGGACTCAGCAGTCGTTTCAGATTACCTTTACCAAAGCTCTAATCGTCGTATAAACGACATTCAGCAGCTTCAGGATTGTCGTCACAATAAACTTCGAGGGAATTTTTAGGCTTTGATTCATTTTGGTGTGATGACTCAGCTTCCAATTCTTCAACCGCATCCCACGCGACGGCGCACTCCTTAGAGCCAATACCACTCGTTTCACAAACTTCTCTAGCTTGCTTTAATTCTTCTTGGATTTTTTCTGTAATGTTGCTCATGTATTTTTTTTACTATCTTTAATTTAGATACTAACAGACTAAGACTAGCTAGGCATCGTACATCAGGAGTAGGGAGAATAGACCGTAGGTGTTAGCCAAGCCCTAGAGTCGATGGTAGCATTCCTATGAGGATGATAAAGCCGATCCAGACATTTTGACCAAAAGCTTTCTGGTATAGCTCGCTAGGAATTTCGGCTTGAGTTAGTCTGTTACATTGCCAGATCCATATTACTCCTGCTGTCAAACAAGCGAAGTAGTGTGCGTAACCAAGTTGAATTTCCCACCCCAGCCAAATCAAGCAGCCAAGGGCGATCGCCAAAAATATCGCGATCGCCAATGTTACATATTTTCCAAAAAAGAGGGCGCTAGACTTAACGCCAACTTTAAGATCATCTTCGCGATCGCTCATCGCATAAATCGTATCAAATCCCATCGTCCAAGCGATTACGGCTGTCCATAATTCCCAAGCATGGCGATCAAGTCCACCTGTGACGGCACTCCAAGGAATTAGTACCGCAAATCCCCACGCGATCGACAGGACTAATTGAGGGACTGGAAAAAAGCGCTTGCAAGCTGGATAAATAGCGATTACGGGTACGGCAGCAAAACAGAGTCCAAAACTCAGAGGACTGAGATAGGTCGATAGTAAAAAAGCACATAACCCCGAAACTAATAAAACGGCGATCCCCACTTGAATTGATAGAGAGCGATCGGCAAGGGGGCGAGTTTTTGTACGCTCCACCTGCGGGTCAATATCGCGATCCCAGAGATCGTTAATCACACAACCTGCGGCGCTAGTTGCCAAACTGCCAAGGATTACTACACCCAATAAATCAAGGGGTGGTAATTGATGTTGGGTTTTGGTGGCGGCGACTGTTGCCCACAGCGCGGGCAACATCAAAATTAGTCGACCTGCGGGTTTGTGCCAACGCAAAAGACGCACGATTTTTTGAAATGTTGATTGGTTATTGGTGAGGCTGGCCATAGTCTGCGCTTTTCAAGTCTTCTGATTAAATATAGCAATTTACGATAGGCAATGGGCTTAAGCCCATTGTTTGAGTTCATGTTGGCGATCGAGATCGCTTCTAAGCAAAGTTGCTGATTACAAAAGTTTTCAGCATTGTTACGATAACTAGTGGGCAACGAGCATCTCTTTATTTACAAATCGTAAAAGTGTGAGGTTTTGAGATGCGTTTAATTAAATCTATTTTCCAAAAGTCTTTGACGGCGGCGCTGTTAGGTATATCACTGTCAGTATGTGCGAATGTAAATGGTGGCAAGGCGATCGCCGAACATTTAACGACTGGCTCGATCAATGAGCTAGCCAATGATAAAACTTGTGATGGTACTGGCGGCATCCTTGCCTATGCAGAAACCAAGGATTATGCTCTTTATATTTGTGCCGATTCTAAAGATATTGCTCAGCCTCGTTACTATCGCAGTGTGAACAAAAATGGCACTACGGGCGTGAAACTCACGGCTAAAACCTACAATCCTAAACAAGGAAATTATTTCGAGTTTCATAACGGTGACTATGTATACATGCTCCAGATTCCATCGGAAAATATCAAGAATCCTGTGCTAGTAGTTGAGTTTCCCTATGGTTCAGTATATGCGCAGAAGATCACTCGATTTTTGATCACCGGCGAGGCGCTATCGCATATATCAAAAAAATAAAAACCACGACACTAAGTGCTGCCTTTTTTATCAAACATGCTAATATGTATAGCCT
>JAJAZG010000567.1 GCA_026785865.1 Pseudanabaena sp. CAN_BIN31 | reverse complement strand
TGTGCATTTATCAATCCTGATAAACTTATAAGACATATAAATAATGATAAAACTTTTTTCATATGATGATATTTTTAATTAGTTAGGAAACAATTGATTTTTTACTAAAAAAAAACACCCCGGCCGCGCGGGGCCGCGCGCCCCCCCCTCTCTCTTTTGGGTTTGGGTTTAGCTATGCTTGCCTACTTAATTAGCAAATGACCTAATCGTAGATTTAGTCAAAGCAGGAACTATGCGATCGCTTGCCATTCTTGCGCCAGAGATATTTCGCGCAGTTGGCCCCACCCGCAAAGCCGCCAACCCTCCCATCATAAAAAGTTCACAACCAGACCAGCGTAAATGTTCATCAAGGATTGGGAATCCATTTACAAGGGGATTAGGATATTGCTGCATTACATGGGTTAGTAATAGTTCGGCTTTAACATCAAATCTTGTACCTGTTGCCAGCCAAATGCGATCGCAAGATAATTCCATCCCATCTGCACAAATAATTTGCCAGTTTTGATCATGCCAAACTGCTTGATCAACCTCACATTCTGGATGAAATTCTAGTGTGCCGCGATGACTTGCGCTCCGTAGTTGAGTCATTACCGATGGAGTCATCGAGCCGCCATCTCTAGCAGATAGAACGATGTCCCGTCGCCGATGCCAATTCGCTTCAGCATGAAAGCCCTTGAGATATTTTGGTCCGACCCATCCTGCATCAGCATCAAAAAGCTTCTCTTTAAATTGACGACGGGACAGCAGCAATACCTTCGCGCCACGGGCGATCGCACCCAATGCTAAATGCCCACTAGTCAAGCCCCCACCGACGATCAAAACCGTTTCTCCTGCTAGATGCTCCTGCGTCAGATTTAATCCGATTGAATGCACAAGGCGATGAGCAGGGTAATTACTGGGAATGCGTTCCACCCAATCGGGAATTTGTTTAATACTGCTATTTGTCGCTAATACAGCGCGTTTGGCGGTGATACTTTTGCCATTATTCAGCCAGAGTCGAAAGCCACGCCGAGGCGACATGATTGGCTCTAAGTCGATGACTTTAGCGGCGATCAAACGCTCATCCAATTGCTGTGAAGCGATCGCCTGTTGGCAAAAATCACTAAATAGCTGCGTTGATGGCAGATCGTAGGGTGGAAATAGATCATCATGGCGGTTTTCGGCAAAGCGCCGCAATGCAAATGGATCGGGATCGGGGTGGTGGACAGCAGGCGATCGCAGATGGGGAATTTCTTGGGCAGCAAACTGTTGCCGCCATTGGGTGAGCCAATCACCACTAGGATCGAAGATTAAAATTTTTTCACGTAAATCTTGCCGCTTTTGCAATAGGTGCATTGTTAAAGTCAGCGAATGCACGCCTGCACCGACGATCGCAATATCGATATCGAAGTTATCCTTGCCAGAGCGATCGTCTAATTTCGCTAAAGATATAAGAGACATAATAAGCTAAGCGACAATAATGATAATGATAATGATAATCATTATTGTCGCTTAAATGTCTATATAAGCAATTTAAATTCAAAAATCTATCGCGCTCGCAAAGCGAGCCCGATAGATTTTTGGATTTATGCGTTACTTCGCCGAGTAACTTAATTCATCAAAAATAGCCTATAAGTCTCTGTTAAATATTATCTAAATCAAGAACAATAGCCAAGACAGAAAATGAAGCTCAAAATTTTGCGAGAGCATCATAATTACAGACTTGCTATCTAGAGGCGATAGACGCTAAACATACAACCCATTTGGAGGGATTAATACAAAAAGGCGCGGTCGTAGATAAAACGGAACTATACCGCTACTCACTATGGCGAGAATGGAATATTGATGCTCCAAAACTTGTTTTTATTATGCTGAATCCCAGTAAGGCGGATGCATACATTGACGATCCTACGCTTCGTCGATGTATCGGTTTTGCAAAATCTTGGGGATTTGGTTCTCTTCTTGTGATTAACCTATTTGCATATCGATCAACTAAACCTTCAGAACTTAGACAGGTGAACGATCCTGTGGGATCACAAAACGATCGCTATTTAAAAAAAGCAATTAAGTCAGCCGATAAGGTTGTTGTTGCTTGGGGCGATAATGGTAAGTTGATGCAGCGCGATCGTTCTGGCGCACTCTTCCCAGCAATTCCCATATTTGCATGGGCTTATCGTCACCGTTTCGCATTTGAGATTTATAGCCCGAATCAATATGATCGGTGGTGAGTTGCAAAGGCACAAACACATCTTGTAATAGTGGGATATTTACGGGTATTTGTTCTCGATTCAAACCAAGCGCTTTATCTTCATGACAATCATATTCCTGACATTTGAGATATTTCGCTTCAAATCCAGATGACTGCCATTTAATAGTTTCTGTTAACGCTTGGTTCCAGCGATCCATATTTGCTACCAAGCCATCAGCGCCTTTCTTACCCCGTTCTGCATAAATCTCACTCAAGCGATCAATAAAATTTTTGCTATAAGCGCCCCAAACCACTGAAACTGCTGTCACTGGAAACAATATCAAAGCCATCGCCCATTCTTGTTTGAATAAAAATGCTCCAAAAGCAATGCTCAAACCTCCAAACGGCGACCAGCCTACAAATGCCTGAAGCGCTTGCTGCACAAATCTCTTCTCAGCACTTGGCTCGATTTGATTATCTGATTCTTTTGATTCTGGCTCTTGAGTCATGGTGCTTTATTGCGATCGCATTTCACGCATTATAAACAAAATAAAATTTAAGTTGGTATGCTAGAAAGTATGAAGTCAAATAATTAATTGATTCAATCCTATGCAAACATCAACAGTCGGAAGCATCTTAGAAGCCATCTCTGTTCTCGACCCTGACGATCAACTCTTCGTCACCGAAATTCTCAATAAAAGAATGATTGAGATCCGTCGCAACCAAATTTTAGCCAGAGCCAAAGAAGCAGAAGAGAACTATAAAAATGGCAATACTGAAACAGTTACAGTTGCAGAACTAATGATGTTGAGTTCCGACGATAATTGAACTGATTTTAGACGCGCCATTTTTACGAATTTTAAAAAAGTGGCGCAAAAAACATCCCGAACTTATTGAGCGATTTCAACAAAAACTCACGCTCTTTACCAATGAACCGCTTCATTCTTCACTGAAAATACATAGTTTAAGTGGTAATTTTGCTGGATATTGGGCAATTAGTATCAACTTTGAACATCGACTAATTATTAAGTTTTTATCTGATACTAAAGTTGTACTGATCGATATTGGTACTCATGATGACGTTTATTAAACTCAATACATTCTTTGATAATGGTGCTTTGGGGCGATCGCATTTCATGCATTATAAACAAAATAAAATATTAAAAATTCGCGATTGTCTTAACTGTAATGTAGTGAGTTATGATGCTTTGAGTGCATTTAGGTAGATAAAAGTCCGTGTTAGACATCAAGCTCTTGCGATCGCAGCCCGAACAGGTGCAAGCTCGCCTCAACAGTCGAGGTAAAGGTTACGACATTAGTAGATTGGTCGAACTAGAGCAGGAAGTTCGTGTACTTGAAACTCAGCGATCGCATTTGCAAGCCGAAAGCAACGACATCGGTAAGCAAGTTGGCATCAAAATGAAATCGGGTGCGCCTGAAGATGAGATTCAGGCACTCAAAGCGCGATCGCCTGAAATCAAACAACAGTTAGCAGAACTGGAACCTAAAGAGAAGGCGCTGCGTGAAGAAAGCAACGCAATCTTGATGACTTTGCCGAATTTGCCCAGCGAAACCACGCCCATCGGTAGCAATGAAACCGAAAACGTGGAAATTCGGCGTTGGGGTGATGAATATAAAGATAAATACATAGGCGATCGCGCCGATATTCTGCCCCATTGGGAAATTGGCGAAAAATTAGGTATTCTCAACTTTGAACGCGCCGTTAAAATATCTCAAGCTCGATTTGTGAACTTGATCGGTGGAGGAGCCGCCATCGAACGCGCTCTAATTCAGTTCATGCTGAATACTCATACTGCTAACGGTTATATCGAAGTTGCGCCGCCGCTTTTAGTTAATACTGCCAGCATGACAGGGACAGGGCAACTCCCTAAATTTGCGGATGATTTATTTAAATGTGCGGAAGATGATCTTTGGTTGATCCCGACTGCTGAAGTTCCTGTTACAAACTTGTATCGTGATGAAATTTTTGAAGGTGAAAACTTACCAGTTCATCATTGTGCTTATACGCCCTGTTTTCGCCGTGAAGCGGGTAGTTATGGACGCGATACTAGAGGCTTAATCAGACTGCACCAATTTAATAAAGTCGAACTCGTCAAATTTGTACTGCCCGAAAATTCGGCGGAAGAACATGAAAAGCTGGTGCGTGATGCCGAATCAATTTTGCAAGCTCTGAAACTTCCCTATCGTGTGCTTGAGCTTTGCACAGGCGATATCGGCTTCAGCGCTGCCAAATGCTATGACCTCGAAGTATGGTTACCGACAGCCAATACCTATCGCGAAATTTCGAGCTGTTCAAATTTTCATGACTTCCAATCAAGACGCGCTAACATTCGCTTTAAGAATAAGGGTAAAAAGGGAACCGAATTTTTGCATACGCTCAATGGTTCAGGCTTAGCGGTTGGACGCACGATGTC
>JAJAZG010000566.1 GCA_026785865.1 Pseudanabaena sp. CAN_BIN31 | reverse complement strand
ATGCTGCGCGTGCGCCACAGCTTTTTGGTTTTTAAGGCTTCTTTTGCCTGACTACTTAGATTCTCAAGTTTACAGCGAGGTAAGTTAAATGCTTAGCGCACCCATTGGCTATAAAACCCAATCCGTTGATACCACGGTTGATGCTGAGAAGTATCTCTTTAATTTGCGGAAGTCTTTGACTCTAATTCAAAGAGCAGGAAAATTTAGTGGTTGGGCAAAAGGTTTCTCGAAGTTATGTTTCGGTGGTATTCAACAAAGATATCCTAGTGCAATTCCATCAAAATTACGTTACGAATTTGCTAGAGCTACACTAAAATCAGCATTTCCTGATTCTACTTATCAATACCTTTCTCAAAGCCGAGACCATCTGACTTTTCTCGATCCTATTTCTCTAGCTCTAGATGTAGCAGAAATACTGAATCGATTAGACGTTCTCTATTTTGTTGGAGGCTCAGTTGCAAGTTCTTTGTTCGGAGAGAGTCGTTCAACTGAAGGAGTTGATATTTTTGCTGATTTGAGCATAGAAAAAGTAATTCCATTACTAAAATCTCTCCAACCAAGGTTTTATGTTTCTGAAGATGCAATTCGCGATGCCATCAAGTTCAAGCGTTCATTTAATTTGATTGATAATGAATCTCTTGGGAAAGTAGATATTTTCATTCTTAAAGATAATCCATTTCCTCAAATAGAATTTCAACGCCGCCGATCGCAAATAGTCAGACAAAACCCTGATCAAATGCTGGTATTGCCAACTCCAGAAGATATTATCTTACAAAAATTAGTTTGGTATCGAATGACTAAGAATGAGTCACAAAGGCAATGGCGCGATGTGTTAGGGGTTTTGAAATTACAAGGCGATCGCCTAGATTTTGCTTATTTGCAAAAGTGGGCTGTGGAACTTAGTCTTAGCGATTTATTGGAAACTGCTTGCACAGAGTCAGGGATTGAGATTTTCTTTTAGGTCAAAATCCAAAAAGCTGTGGCGATCGCTGCGTGCGCGCCACAGCTTTTTGGATTTTGGGTTTTATTTCGCCTAGTATACGCTGGCAGAAGTTACAAAACGATTAAAAGAGTGCGATGTTCATTTACAGCAATTCCTTAAATTCATCTCTTGTGATTTGGCAATCTTTGAGAATTTGTGAAAGTAATCCAGTGCCAATATCTTCACCTGAATGAACAGGGACTACTGTTCGCCTTCCATCAGGATGCATCAGGATATGATGACTACCTCTAACTCGTGCCACGGCAAAGCCGATTTTCTGCAAAGCTTTGATTATTTGATTGCCTGTCACGCTTGGGAGTTTGCTCATATTTCCACTAGGATTTTTTGAATCCCTACAAATTCTGAGGTTGGACTATCTTGATTCTCAAATTCTAAGCATAATTCGGCTGCTTCTTGAATACGCTCCATAAGAACATCAAGAGATTTTGCTTGAGTGTGGCAACCTTTTAGATTGGGGATTGAGGCAACAAAATATCCATCTAAATCTTTTTCAATGACTACGTTAAATTCTCTAATCATTTTGGAATAACTCCTTTAATCTTAACTTGCATATTAAGTTGCTTACTATAATTTGGCTAGTACACGCTGACAGAAGTTCTACAATGATTGAATTAGCCGAAAATTTTATTTAAATGACTTATAAAAGAATCAATTTTTCCTTGTGTATGTGTTTTATTACTTTAACCAGCCTGTACTAGCTAATTATTGCCATAAATCAAAATTTTATGGCAAAATTTTGATTTATGATCGTGAGAGAGAGCATTATGCAACTAGGACAATTGCTAGCATTAGCGAGTTATCAGCATTCTGATCCCGCACTAGAAGGACTAGAAGTAAAGCGCGTAATTACTGACTCACGCGCTTGTCAAGCTGGAGATTTGTTTGTCGGAATGACTGGGACTCAGGTGGATGGTGGCAGGTTTGCGCCACAGGCGATCGCCCAAGGCGCGATCGCCGCCATCATATCTCGTGCAGCATTTGATAATTTATCGGCGCAAGATCAGGCGCAAGCGATCGCCGTTGATGATGTGGTTGTCGCTTGCAGCAAAATCGCGATCGCCTTTTATGACTATCCCGCTCAAAAACTGAAATTAGTCGGTGTGACGGGGACAAATGGTAAAACTACGGTCACGCACTTGATCGAGTTTTTATTGCAAACCCAATATGCGTCGGCGCTTTTTGGGACGCTCTATACCCGTTGGGCGGGTTACTCTCAGACGGCAACACATACTACGCCCTTTGCAGTAGATTTACAGGCGCAACTGTCTGAGGCGATCGCCGCAGGTTGTGATGTGGGCTTGATGGAGGTTAGCTCCCACGCATTGCACCAACAGCGCGTGTTGGGTTGCCCGTTTGAGGTGGCGGTATTTACCAATTTGACTCAGGATCATTTGGACTATCACAAAAATCTAGAGGACTATTTTCAGGCGAAGGCTGTGCTGTTTAGTGAGACATATTTGCAAGGTCGGGCGATTATCAACTTTGATGATGCTTTTGGACAGCGCTTGACGCAAATGATTACCAATCAGCCAATCTGGACTTATAGCATTAGTGATTCGCAAGCCGATTTTTATACTGAAAATTTGACCTATTTGCCCAATGGCGCAACGGGGACTTTGCACACACCGCAAGGCGCGATCGCTTTTCAGTCGCCCTTAGTTGGTCGCTTTAATGTCGAGAATGTCTTGGCGGCGATCGCCACGGCTTTGCATATGGGGATGAGTTTGGCGGAAGTAGTGAGCCGTTTGCCCGAATTTAAAAATGTGCCAGGTCGGGTGGAACGGGTGCAAATTAGTGACGATCAAGATGTCACCGTAGTTGTGGACTATGCTCATACGCCTGATAGCCTCGAAAATTTGCTGAAGGCGATGCGTCCCTTTACTCAGCGCCAATTAATTTGTGTATTTGGCTGTGGTGGCGATCGCGATCGCACTAAGCGCCCACTAATGGGTGGGATCGCTGCCAGACTAGCTGATCGCGTTTATGTCACCTCAGATAATCCACGTACTGAAGATCCGCAGCGAATTTTGGATGATGTGGTGATTGGTGTCAAAGCTGATATTGGTGACAAGCCGATGGTTGTGGAAGGCGATCGGCATAAGTGTATTCAAATGGCTATTTCTGAGGCTCAATCAGGCGACACAATTTTGATTGCTGGGAAAGGACATGAGGATTATCAAATCATTGGGCGCGAGAAAATCCATTTTGATGATCGCGAAGAGGCTCAATTAGCTTTAAGCGATCGCCAAAATTTGAACCGCTAATGATCACAGCTATAGCGCTTTGCGCTCAAACCAAAACCAGTAAAATTCTTAAAAGGGTTGCTAAGCAACCCTTTTAAGAATTTTACTATGGCTCGTTTGATTGGAAATTGTTGTAACAAGGGGCTTAAGCCCCTTGCCTGTTTAAGTTATTTCCTTAGGTGGAGAAATATGGCTCATAGGATCACACGATACGCGGGAAACTCAGTCGCTTCAGCGCTGAGAGGTAAGCGAACGAGGGAATTTATTCCCTTTAGTCTTTTTGCTTGATTCATATAATTATCGTTTTAGGACGGCTTTGTGTTAGGATAGTAAGACTAGGAGCGATAACCAAGCTTTTAGTAAACAAAATAACTTTTAAAAACCGCAGGGCTTGCGGGGTTAGTCTGTGGAGCGAACATAAGACCTGATAGAGATTTCTCTAAATGGCTGTTGCTAAGAAGCAGAAAATCTAAGAAGTGATTCT
>JAJAZG010000565.1 GCA_026785865.1 Pseudanabaena sp. CAN_BIN31 | reverse complement strand
GCTATGCCGAGCTAGCCTTTGATGGCTATCAGCCCACCAGTTTGCTCGAAATCGAAGGCGGCAAAGATGTCGGCGTAGAATTTCATACTCTCTCCAAAACCTACAACATGGCAGGTTGGCGCGTCGGCTTTGTCGTCGGCAATCGTCATGTGATCCAAAGTTTACGCACTCTCAAAACTAATCTCGATTACGGAATTTTCTCCGCGATTCAAGTTGCTGCCGAAACAGCCTTACAACTGCCTGATAAATATGTCGAAGAAGTATGCGATCGCTACAAAGAGCGCCGTGACTTCTTAATTGCTGGACTAGCCGAACTAGGTTGGGATATCCCGAAAACCTATGCCACGATGTATCTCTGGATTCCTGTACCTACTGGGATGACTTCGGCTGATTTTGCGATGAAGGTATTAGAAAGCACGGGCGTAGTGTTCACGCCTGGCAGTGCCTTTGGCAAAGGGGGTGAAGGCTATGTGAGAATTAGTTTGATCGCTGACTGCGATCGCCTTGGCGAAGTGCTTGATCGTCTTAAGCAAGCAGGGATTCGTTATCAATAAGCTTTAAGGAGTCGCAAAGCGACGTTTTGAGTGTTATAGATAATTTTTTGAAAGTGCCGCTTCGCGGCACTTTCAAAAAATTATCTGGGTTCTATGGCAGCGCAAGACGCTGTAACGTTTAACAAAAAAGTAGAAAACTAAAAAAGTGTTTAATCTGTTGCCACTTGCTTTTGAATTTACATCCCCAGGTCCGATCGCCTTTGAACTTGGACCACTCTCAATCCGTTGGTATGGTTTGCTGATTGCCTCGGCAATTATTTTCGGAACAGTCTTAGCCCAAAAACTAGCTGAAAAGCGGAATATCGATCCTGAACTAGTGGGCGATTTGGCAATTTGGCTGGTAGTTGGCGCGATTCCCTTCGCCCGTTTTTACTACGTTTTGTTTGAATGGCAGCGCTTTCAAACCCAACCTTGGTACAAAGTATTTGCGATCTGGGAAGGTGGCATCGCTATTCATGGTGCAATTATTGGTGGGGCGATCGCCGCAACTATATTTTGTAAGCGCCAAAAAATCTCGACATGGTTAATGTCAGACATTTTTATACCAGCCGTAATCCTCGGACAAGCGATCGGGCGTTGGGGAAATTTTTTCAATTCCGAAGCTTTTGGCAGCCCCACTGATTTACCTTGGAAATTGTTTATTCCTCTAAATCGCCGCCCATCCGAATTTGTGAACGAATCTTATTTTCATCCGACATTTTTATATGAATCGATCTGGAATTTGGGCGTATTTGCAATTTTAATGTTTACATTTTTACGATTCCCCAAACTAAGGACTGGCACGATTACGATGATCTACGCGATCGCCTATAGCATCGGTAGATTTTGGATCGAAGGCTTACGCACCGATAGTTTGATGGTGGGACAACTTCGCACCGCGCAGATGATCAGCTTAGGATTAATTAGCGCAGGAATCTTCGGTTTAGTTTGGCTGTACGGTCTGCGTCGTCGTTTCCCTGACACCACGCCCAAAGAATTACCCACTGAAAATCTTTAAAATGACCAAATCACCGCATACCGATCCCCGCGAAATGGTGGAAACTGCATTTCTGGCAAGTACCACCGCCATGTTGTTTTTAATCAACTTTTACTTTCCCCTTGGTCCATTACTACGAATGCTGTTCCCATTGCCGACAGCCCTAGCCTATTTACGTTGGAATGGTCGCGCCGCTTGGATGGCAATGATCGTGACTGCTCTATTACTAGCCATCCTGATGGGGCCAACCCGCAGCATCCAATATATGATCCCCAATGGCATTGTCGGAGTCACCTTGGGCTATCTCTGGAAACGAGATTTTCCTTGGTCAGGCTCACTCAGTATTGCCACGATCATCGGCTCATTCGGCTCATTTTTTCAGTTTGCATTTCTGTCGTTACTACTCGGCGAAAATGTCTGGAACTATTCCATTGTCCAGATTACAGGGTTTCTTAATTGGGGAATGCAACTTTTCGGTTCACTTGAACAACCAGATTTCGCGACAATCCAACTTTTTGCGATCGGCGCGATTATTTTTAGTAACTTTGGCTATCAATTACTAGTACATACCGTGGCCTGGATCGTCCTCAATCGCCTTGGCAACCCGATCCCCGATCCACCAAAATGGATCGAATCCTTGTTAGCTTGAGTGCAAAATACTGATTTTTTTGGATCTAGCTCTCAGCATAATTAAGTCAAAGCTTTGAAAAAACTTAATTAATTGACACAATCTCGAATAAGAATTTATACTCAGTAGTTAACCGCCAGAATGAGTATAATTCTGAAATATTGGCGTAAATTACCTCGTTATCATGACCAAACCTGTCGAATCTAATCAAACTGTAATTACAAACTCATCAGTTGCCTTGTCTGAACGAGAGCTACAAGTGATTGAATTGGTAGCTGCGGGCTTAATAAACCAAGACATCGCAATCAAACTAGCGATCAGTAAACGTACTGTCGATAATCATATTAGTAACATCTTGACCAAGACTAAGACTGACAATCGAGTTTCATTGGTGCGCTGGGCTTTGCAGTGGGGAAAAGTCTGTATTGATGAAGTTAATTGTTGCATCCTTGGCAATCAACCAATTAGCAAGGTTTTGGCTGCAAAAGAGTTGGAGCAAGAATTAGAAAGTGCTTAATGGGGAGTTAGCTGTTAATCGTAACAAGGTTACTTATAATCCTGATATTGCCCTAGCTATGTATCGAGAATTAGCATCACATCTTGAGCAAATTGAGGATGTTAATGCGGAATTATTTTGGCAAGAAAGCACTGAATTTAGTTATTTAGGTAGTCAAATTGGTGGGATGTGGTTGGCTTATCCCCATTCAATTTCTGAGCAATCTCAAACTTTAATCAATAAGATTTTGAACCACTATGGGGTTTGGACTTCTGAAACCGATCTAGCCATTACAGCGCCTTGCGCTGCCACAGAACCCAGATAATTTAAACCCTTAATAGGTCTTAATCAATAATCAACAACAAGGGGCTTAAGCCCCTTGCCTCTCCTACGGTCTATGAAAAAACGCATATTTACCGACTTTGATGGCCCAATCATGGACGTGTCAGAGCGCTATTACCAAGTTTATTTATATTGCTTGGAGAAAATTCGCCATCCTGAACAAGCTCTTGTTACCTTGTCAAAGTCTGAATTTTGGGAATTAAAGCGATCGCAAGTCCCTGAAAAAGAAATTGCCAAGCTCTCAGGATTTGCAGATGATCGACAAGCGATCGCTTTTGCCCACTTGCGCCGCGCCACCGTACACACCAATCCTT
>JAJAZG010000564.1 GCA_026785865.1 Pseudanabaena sp. CAN_BIN31 | reverse complement strand
CTTGAGGATGCTGATTTTGTGATGACTTTGCGCTTGCAAATGGAACGGATGGGACAGTTTCTAATTCCTAGCTTGCGGGAATATCATGCGCGGTATGGGATTACACGCGATCGCCTAGCCAAATGTGCGCCCAACGTCCAAGTGCTACACCCTGGTCCTGTTAATCGTGGCGTGGAAATTAGCTCTGACTTGATGGACGATCCTCGATTGAGCTTAATTGATAAACAGGTAACTAATGGCGTGGCGATAAGAATGAGCTTGTTGTATTTACTTGGCACAGCAATTTAAATCCCAATTAATAAAAGTATCGCGAAGCGGTGCTTTTATTAGTCTGTCATCTGAGTTGATGGGAAAAATGCGGCAGGAGATACATGGAAAAACTTCGCTAATTTTTCGATGTGTTCTGTCATAAGTTTTCGGTGTCCATTCAGTACCGCCGAAACAATAGACTCAGTTTTGAAAATTGGTACTAAGTCTTTTTGTTTAAGATCAAACTCTTCAAGTAAAGCCTCTATTAACTCAACACCATAAATATCAGGGATAGAATGATGAACCTTTTCATACTGCTCAACTAGCGTACATAGAACACTAATATATTCTTCTTCTTCTGTGCTTAGATTTCCTCGATCAATTAGCTCATAAACAACTTTTTGGAATGCATCTAACTCCTCTTCGGAGTGGATAGGGCGAGGAGGAAAATCTTGCAGTAATTCAATATAAGATTTTTTATTCTTTTGTATAGTTTTCATAGCTTTCTCCAGCGTTTGGAGAGACCTCTTCAGCCCCTCCATGGTTTTATTTATTTCTTAGTTTTTCCATTTGCCCCGTTCATATTCTTTATGAGGAAGGACTTCACGAATAATAACTTGTTGAGATTCATAATTTATTCGAGTAATTAATCGATAGTTACTGCCTATGTTAAATACAGTAAATTCTCCTACTTGGTCAGCCTGTTGAAAAAACTTTCCTAACTCTACAAAGTGCTTGGGGCTTATAATTTTTATTCTTTTGCTCCACGAAATAAGAAGTTTTTTAGATTGAGGGTGGTTTTCATAAAAACACTCTAGCTTACGGGAAAAATTTATTTTCATAATTGTTACTTTGATTATGCGAACCAATTCTAAGTTTTTGGAATAGGGTACATTGAAACTCCTTTAAAATTCATAGTAGAAACATTTGATTTTTGATTAGTTATTGTACTAATCTCATGATGCAAACTTAGCATATTGCGAAGTTTGTTGTCAACCCTATCTAAATAAAAAGTAGTTTACGATCGCTATATGTCAAATATCAGATCAAATATCAGAATTGTGTTAGTCGAGACGGCGGGGGCGCGGAACCTTGGCTCGGTGGCAAGGGTGATGAAAAACTTTGGGCTATCGGAATTGTGGTTGGTGAATCCGAAATGCGATCGCCTTGGTGATGAGGCGCGACAGATGGCAGTCCATGCCCCAGAAATTTTAGAAAATGCAAATATTGTTGATAATTTGCCTGATGCTTTAGTCGGTTGTCATCGGGCGATCGCTACGGCAGGGCGCATTGATAAGGGGGAAATGAAAGTGACTACTCCTCCTAAAGGTTTGAGTTGGTTAATGCAAGCTGACACCAGTGCGATCGTCTTTGGAGCAGAAGATCGGGGCTTGAGTAATGCCGAGATTCAACATTGTCAGCAAGTGATGCGAATCCCTGTTAATCCTGACTATCCTTCGCTCAATTTGGCGCAAGCCGTGGGAGTTTGTTGCTATCAACTGCAACTTTTAAAGGATAATCCCCAAGGTCATGAAAATTTGACTAGCCAAATCGCCCAAGATTTGATAAAGTCAGCACCCATAGACCTTGCTACTCGCGCAGAGCTAGAAGTTTGCTACCAGCAACTTGAAGCAGTATTGCTGAAGATCGGCTATGTTTATCCCCATACCGCCGTTCATCGGCTGCGAAAGTTTCGGCATATCTTCGATCGCGCAAATCTGAGCCCATCGGAAGTTGCTATGCTGCGGGGGATTTTGCGTCAAGTCAATTGGGCCACGGCTCATCTGGACTAATCTGTAGTTGATTATTTAGAGACATTTTTGTGTCGGAGTTATAAATAGCAGTGGAACCAAAAAACTTTTCATCGCCTGACGCTATCGAAAAAAGTCGAGAAGCGCGTTTAAGTAAGTTGCGTGAGCGTCGCGCCAAGGCTGTGACAAGCAATAGTGATTCTGTTCCTCGCCCGATTAATTCTGAGTCTAAACCTCGCATCATGAGATCGCCAGAATCTACGCGATCGCCAGAACCAATCATAGACAATCGATTTAGCAATCGATCTGATAGTCGTGGACCTGAAAGTAAGGTAAAGCCTTTGCCCAATCGTCAGGGCAGAATTGAAGCGCGTCCAACCGAATTAAGAATTCGCAAAAATCCTAATACCAATAATCGTCCGACTCCGATTAAGTCTCCTGCCAAGGCTTTCGGATGGCAGTTACTAAGATTAGCGATCGCGGGGATCGGTATGAGCGTGATCGCAGGGACAGCACTCTCATTTTGGCAAAATCAGCAATCAGTCAGAGCCAAAACGATGACTGCTGAAGTGGTTGCGAAGGAAGAAACAAATAAACCTAATCAAGATATTGTTCCTCTCGATCTAAAAACTGAAGCCACGCCACTGCTAGCCAAAATCAAGGAATTATCGTCTAAAGACAAAGATCTATTCACGCAAATGATGGTGGTCGATCTGGACTCTGGCGCTTATGTGCAGATTGGTGCGAATCAAGCGATCTCGGCTGCGAGTACGATTAAAACACCAATTCTGGTTGCCTTTTTTCAAGATGTTGATGCTGGCAAAATCAAACTAGATGAACAACTAGAGATGACTGCCGATGTCAGGGTTGGTCAGGCTGGTGACATGCAATATTCACCCATAGGTACAAAAACGTCAGCATTGGAAACTGCCACGAAAATGATCGTGATTAGCGATAATACTGCGACCAACATGATTATTAAACGGCTCGGCGGCAATGTCGCCCTCAATCAGCGTTTTAAATCTTGGGGATTGAACTCGACTGTAATTAATAATCAACTTCCCGATCTTGAAGGCACAAATACGATTAGTACTCAAGATTTGGTGATGTTGCTATCAACACTCGATCGCGGCAAGTTGATTGAACCACGCAGTCGCGATCGCCTTATGGACATCATGCGTCGCCCGATCACGAATACGCTTTTGCCACAGGGAATCCCTGAAGAAGCAAGAATTATTCACAAAACAGGCGATATTGCTTCTTTTGTCGGGGATGCGGGAATTGTCGATATGCCAAGCGGTAAACGCTATGCGATCGGCGTGATGGTCAAGCGTCCCGATAACGATCAACGCGCTAATGAGTTAATTCGCCAAATCTCACGAGCGACTTATGAATATTTCAGTGGTGGTGGTAATTAACCAGCTAGCAATAGTGCTAATCCTGCAACTACAAATTCCCCAAATTCTCCGAATCCTAGAAATGATGGTACTAGCGTGATTGAGACGATTCCGCTACCTTTGCCAAATGCGTCGCCAAATACGCCAGAGATTACTCGCCAAGATCCATAGGCGTGCTAGATAAAAAAAGCCCCGCAAAGCGGGGCTTTTTTTATGCTGGTTGTTTGCCGTGATCTCTAGGTTGCGAAATATCGGCGGCTTGGGGTTCAGAAATAGATGAGGTGCGATCGCTACTAATGCTGTTGTGGGGCAAAGGCAGATCGGCGATCGCGGCTTCGATATTTGCTGCCATAATTGCACGCGGGATCGCCCCTGTAGAATCACCGATCGCCTGATTTGCGCTATCTAAAAAAATAAAGCGCGGAATCCCATCGACACGATATTTAGTCACCTCTGGCAACCATTTCGTATTGTCTATATTTAGCATCACAAAATTCATGCGATCGCTATATTCCTGTTCCAGCGATAAATTATCCGCCGCCATCGACTGACAACTCGTACACCAATCCGCATAAAACTCAATCGTTGTCGGTTTATCATTTGCCAAGGCAACATCAATTGGACTTGCTGCTGCCGCCACTGCATCTAGTGATGTACTGCTTTGTTGCGCCTGAAATCCGAAAAATAAAGCTGTGGTGAGCAGGATAGCGGCGATCGCCACTAACAAGTTGCGTAACCGATTAGCAGCAGGTGTTGGACTGAGAGGATTTTCTAAATTCATAACAATAACTTACGAAAAGTGCTATTCCCATTATGTAGAGCAAGGTTTGCTCTATGCTAAATCAATTCTAAGTGGCTAGCGATTTTTCAAAAAAATCGATTTCATATTACAGCCTATTGAGGGTTTGAGTAATACAGATAATTTTTTGAGAGTGCCGCGAAGCGGCACTTTCAAAAAATTATCTGGGTTCTATAGCAGCGCAAGGCGCTGTAACAAAAATAAATTATGACTAATTCCGAAAATTCCTTTGATTCTTCCCAATATGATCTCACGCAAGCCAAACT
>JAJAZG010000563.1 GCA_026785865.1 Pseudanabaena sp. CAN_BIN31 | reverse complement strand
GGGAAGGGAGTAGGCATAATAAAAACCAAAACCTAAAAAGCTGTGTCGCACGCGCAGCGTGCGGCACAGCTTTTTGGGTTTTAAGGTTTCTTTTACTTAGCAAGGATTATTAAATTGATTTAATCTGTAACGCCTTCTTTGCTAATCACAAAACGATTGGCAACAGTTTCAGGCTGAATAGCAGATAGAACCACATGGCTAGAATCGGTGACAATTACCGCCCTTGTGCGTCTACCGTAGGTAGCGTCTACCAGCTTGCCGTGTTCGCGAGCGTCACTGATGATACGCTTGATAGGCGCAGATTCAGGACTAACGATCGCCACAACTCGGTTTGCAGAAACAATATTACCAAAGCCGATGTTGATGAGCTTAATATCCATAATGTTATCTACCTAAAATCGATTTAGAAGTGTTCTAGCTTCATTTTTACAGGTATTATCGCATTATTCAATAAAAAACAAGCAACTACGACATATTTTGTCATGTTTAGAGATTGTTTAGAGATCCAAGAGTTGAATCACGGTATTTACATCCTTGTCGCCACGTCCAGAGCAGTTAATGATAATGCGCTGATCGGCGGTTAATTGTGGGCATAGAGTTTCGAGATAGGCGATCGCATGGGATGTTTCCAATGCGGGAATAATTCCTTCCAAACGTGAAAGTCGTTGAAAAGCCTCGAGAGCTTCCTGATCGGTAACGCTGTAATATTCAGCACGCCCCAGATCCTTGAGATAGCTATGCTCAGGGCCGACACCAGGATAATCCAAACCTGCACTAATGGAATGTGCTTCTTGGATTTGTCCTTGCTCATCTTGCAAAAGATAGCTCATCGCGCCATGCAATACGCCGACACGCCCAAGGGTCAAAGTTGCTGCATGAAATTCTGTATTTGTGCCTTTACCTGCGGCTTCTACCCCAATCAAGCGCACGGTCGGTTCATCGACAAACTCATGAAATAAGCCCATCGCATTCGAGCCACCACCGACACAAGCCAGCAAAATATCTGGTAAACCGCCCCATTTTTCTTGACTCTGGCGACGGCTTTCTTTACCAATTACGGCATGGAAATCGCGCACAATCATCGGGTAAGGATGGGGGCCAGCTACGGAACCGAGAATGTAATGGGTGTCAACTACATTTGTCACCCAGTCACGAATTGCCTCAGATGTGGCATCCTTGAGCGTGCCAGTACCCGCCACAACGGGGCGCAACTCTGCACCCATGAGCTTCATGCGAAACACATTTAGAGACTGGCGCTCCATGTCCTGCACGCCCATGTAAATTACACATTCCAAGCCAAAACGAGCGCAAACCGTCGCCACGGCAACACCATGTTGTCCCGCACCTGTTTCGGCAATGACGCGCTTTTTACCCATACGAATCGCGAGGAGGACTTGTGCCAAGGCATTATTGATTTTATGAGCGCCTGTATGATTCAGGTCTTCGCGCTTGAGATAAATCTGAGCAGTCCCATAATGCTGCGTCAATCTTTCCGCAAAGTATAGTGGGCTAGGTCTACCGACATAATCGCGTAAATAGCCATCTAGTTCATTGTTGAAATCTGGATCGTTTTTGTAATGATAAAAAGATGTCTCTAGCTCAGCGAGAGCGCTCATGAGGGTTTCGGGGACATATTTGCCGCCAAAAATGCCAAACCGTCCTAGTGCGTCGGGACGATTGGTGATTGTGGATTGGGCAGTTGGGTTTGGAGCAGTTACTTTTGGAGCGAGCGGCGTTGTGGTCATTGCGGTGGGTCTTGGCTGATGAGTTAGCGATTATTAAAACTTGGCTGGTGCGCTTGTGGCACTGTATTTAAGATAACAAAATCATTGGCTAGGCGATCGCAGACTAGCCGATCGCCTAGTCAACTTGTACGGAAACACACACTCCTTAACGATGTAGAACCGATCCTGTTTAAAAGCTAGACACTCTAAGATATTCACAGACGTTTCAAGTACAGGAGTTAACTGGCGATGCAACCAACTAATCCAAATCAATTTACCGAAAAAGCATTCGCAGCGATCGCCAGAACCCCTGATGTGGTGAAGGCGGCTCAACAACAACAGATCGAACCTGAGCATTTACTCAAGGCACTGCTAGAAGAAGAAGGACTTGCTAGTAGCATTTTTAGCAAGGCGGGGATTAATATCCAGAAATTACGCGATCGCACTGATGAGTTTATCAACCGTCAGCCCAAAGTTTCTAGTTCTAATAGTTCTGTTTATTTAGGCAAAAATCTCGATACGTTATTAGATCGAGCCGAAAAAGAACGTAAAACTTTTGGCGATGATTTTATTTCGATTGAGCATATTCTCTTGCCCTACTGCAAAGACGATCGCTTCGGAAAAACTCTTTATCAGGAAATGGGACTCGATGAAGCAAAGCTCCGTAATATTATTCAGCAAGTTCGAGGCAATCAAAAAGTGAGCGATCAAAATCCTGAGAACAAATATGAAGCGCTGACAAAATATGGGCGCGATCTTACAGAATTGGCGCGTGAGGGCAAACTTGATCCCGTGATCGGACGTGATGACGAAATTCGCCGCACAATTCAGATTTTGTCGCGCCGCACCAAAAACAATCCTGTACTCATTGGTGAACCGGGGGTGGGTAAAACCGCGATCGCGGAAGGTTTGGCGCAACGGATTCTTAGTGGTGATGTACCTGAGTCTTTGCAAGGTCGTAAGCTAATTGCGATCGATATGGGCGCATTGATTGCGGGTGCAAAATATCGTGGTGAATTTGAAGAAAGATTGAAAGCAGTTCTGAAGGAAGTCACGGAATCTAATGGTCAATTCATTCTCTTCATTGATGAAATTCATACCGTCGTTGGGGCAGGTGCAACACAGGGTTCGATGGATGCGAGTAACTTGCTGAAGCCAATGTTAGCGCGGGGTGAATTGCGTTGCATCGGTGCAACGACGCTGGATGAATATCGTAAATATATTGAGAAAGATGCCGCCCTTGAGCGTCGTTTTCAACAGGTATATGTCGATCAGCCGAATGTCGAAGATACAATTTCGATTTTGCGTGGTTTACGGACTCGATATGAAACTCATCACGAAGTAACTATCTCCGATACGGCGCTAGTAGCTGCTGCCACCCTTTCCAATCGATACATTAGCGATCGCTTTTTACCCGATAAGGCAATCGATTTGATTGACGAAGCCGCCGCTAAGCTAAAAGTAGAAAACACCTCTCAACCTGAAGCCCTTGATGAAATCAATCGCAAGGTGATTCAGCTAGAAATGGAATGTCTCTCTCTGAAAAAGGAAAATGATCGCGAATCCTTTGATCGTCTGGAAAAGCTGAATAAAGAATTGGGTGATTTGAAGGAAGAGCAAACTACACTTAAAGCTCGATGGGAAGCTGAGAAGCAAGTGATCGATAATATTGGGAAAATCAAAAAAGATATCGATCAGGTGAATGTGGAAATTCAACAGGCTGAGCGTGAATACGATCTAACCAAGATGGCTGAACTCAAGTATGGCAAGCTTGCCGATTTGCAACGTCAACTAGAAATCGCCGAGGTCAATCTCAAAGAAGCGCAAACTTCAGGGCGATCGCTATTACGTCAAGAAGTCACCGAAGAAGACATCGCCGAAATTATCTCTAAGTGGTCAGGTATTCCGATCAGCAAGCTAGTGGAATCGGAAAAAGAAAAGCTCTTGCAACTCGAAGATGTGCTGCACGATCGCGTAGTTGGTCAAGAAGAAGCAGTTACGGCGATCGCGGATGCCATCCAACGCTCAAGAGCAGGACTCGCCGATCCCAATCGCCCGATCGCTAGCTTTATCTTTTTGGGGCCAACGGGCGTTGGTAAAACTGAACTAGCCAAAGCTCTCGCCGCCTATCTTTTCGATACCGAAGACTCAATGGTGCGAATCGATATGTCGGAATATATGGAGAAACACAGCGTTTCGCGCTTAGTGGGCGCACCTCCCGGTTATGTCGGCTATGAAGAAGGCGGTCAACTTACCGAAGCTGTGCGTCGTCGTCCCTATGCCGTGATTCTCTTTGATGAAATTGAGAAAGCACATCCTGATGTATTTAATATCATGTTGCAAATCCTTGATGATGGGCGCGTGACTGACTCTCAAGGTCGCACCGTTGATTTCAAAAATTCAATCATCATTATGACCAGTAACGTCGGTTCGCAATATATTCTCGATATTGTAGGTGATGATTCTAAATATGAAGAAATGCGCGATCGGGTGATGGAATCAATGCGATCGAGTTTCCGTCCAGAGTTCCTCAACCGTATTGATGAAATTGTGATCTTCCATGCCTTACGCCGTGATGAATTGCGCCGTATTGTCAAGCTGCAAGTCAAGCGCTTAGAACTACGTTTAAGCGATCGCCGCATAAATCTCAAAATCGCTGATGCTGCCCTAGATTTCATTGCCGAAGTTGGCTACGATCCTGTCTATGGAGCGCGTCCACTCAAGCGAATCATTCAGCGCCAACTGGAAACTCAAATTGCAAAGGGTATCCTGCGCGGTGACTATATCGATGGCGACACAATTTTTGTCGATATCGAAAATGAGCGTCTTGCCTTTAAGCGTCTATCTGCTAATTTAGTGCCAATTTAGGAACTTAAAACCCAAAAAGATGTGGCGCACGCTGCGCGTGCGTCACATCTTTTTGGGTTCTGGTTTGAGCGCAAAGCGCTGTAAAGGAGAGGAGAATAGAAAAATCCGTTAGAATAGCTCAAACAAAGTTTGTGGTAAAACGTATGGTTCTCACTGCTGCACCGCAACAAGCACAAACTTCCACCTCACAAGTTACGCCTCCTGCACGACAAGGCGAAAATCGAGTTGCCCTAAAAGGACTTAGCTGGTTAGCATATCAACAAATTTTAAATGCTCTTCCTCAAAGTCGCGCCGCTAGACTCACATACGATCGCGTAACTCTAGAAATTACTATGCCCCTCGAAAAACATGAATCTTCATCACGTTTAATTGAACTTTTTATCAGAATTTTAGTGCTGGAACTGGGGGGCATGAAACTTAAAACAATGGGTTCGACCACGATGAATCGTGAAGATTTACAGCGCGGGGCTGAGCCAGACTGTGCATACTACATTCAAAACCAGCCAAAAGTGGCGGGGAAAACTGTTGATTTTATGCAAGATCCACCTCCTGACTTAGTTGTTGAAGTAGATATTACCCACACCGATATCGATAAAAATACTTTTTACGCGAGTATGGGTATTCCTGAATTTTGGCGATTTAATGGACAAGAATTAAAGATTTATGTATTACAGCAAGCAAGTTATGTTGAATGCGATCGCAGTCCTACGTTTCCTTGGATGCAAAAAGAATATTTATATAGCTTTCTAGAAGAGGCGCAACAAGACGAGATTGCTGCCGAAATTAAGTTTCGCGCATTTATTAAAGAATCCCTTCAGTCATAAAAGAAAGTCGCACCGCGACTTTCTTTTATGAAAAACATTGCAATAATTTTTGAATTTGTTCAGCCGTATGCGTTGCCATGAGCGTGATCCTGATTCGTGCGGTCGGGACAGTGGGCGGACGAATCGCAGGGGCAAAGATGCCGCGATCGCGTAAGTGATTTGCCATTTGTATTGTCTCAGCGATATCCCCAACATTGATCGCAATAATTGGTGAATCGTAGGCGATCGCCTCAATTCCCAAATCTTGCAAACCCTGTTTAACAAGTTCCAGATTTTGCCAAAGCTGCTGACGGCGATCGCCTTCTGTTTTTACAATTTTGATGGCAGCGATCGCCGCGCCCGTGTCCGCAGGCGATAGCCCCGTTGTATAGATCCAAGTCGCGGCGCGATTGCGTAAATAATCAATTAGTTTTGCAGAACCTGCTACATAACCGCCCAAACTTCCCAAAGCTTTGCTCAAGGTTCCCACTTGGATTAAATCCTGTTGAATCCCTAATGCATTAGTCAAACCACCACCGCGATCGCCAAATACTCCTGTGCCATGAGCTTCATCGACTAATACCATGCAGTCATATTCTGTTGCCAAATCCATAATTTCGCGTAACGGAGTCAGGTCGCCATCCATGCTAAACACGCTGTCAGTCGTGATTAAACAACGGCGATAATTAGCGCGATGTTGCTGTAATTTTGCGGTGAGATCTGCCAAATTTAGATGCAGATAATTGAGCGCCGTTGTGCCACTCATCACCGCTCCTTTTTTCAAACAAGAGTGATTATATTCATCGCCTAAAACCAAATCTCGCTGTCCCACAATTGCGGATATAGCACCCAAATTTGCTAAGTAACCAGAACTAAAAACTAATGCTGATTCTGTATTTTTAAGATCGGCGATCGCTGTTTCTAATTCTTCATGCAGCGCCAAATGCCCAGTCACAAGACGCGATCCCGTTGAGCCAGTGCCATATTTTTCAGTGGCGTTAATGGCAGCATCAATCAAGCGGCGATCGCCTGCCAGTCCTAAATAATTATTACTGGCAAACATCAACATCTCGCGCCCATCGACATTGGCGATCGTTCCTGCTTTGCTGGCGATCGTTTGCGTGGAGCGATACCAATTAGCTTTGTGGATGGATGCTAATCCGCGATCGAGCCAATCATAAGGAGTAGATATAGGTTTAGTCTTCACACTTCTTTACAAGTCGGATTAAAATTTTAATAGCATGAATAACAGTTTGCGCTGTTTATCCCAACGTTATTATCTAGGTTTTAAAAACATGACTGTTGCCTATCCTCGCAAATTTCGCAATCAACTGAGCGCCCAAGACATTCTCGATCAAGTTGTGCGTCAGCGCGAAGTCCACATGGTCACGATTAATCGCTACCGCTTTAATGAACAGCGTAGTTGTAAAGAGTTGACCACCCTCATCGAAAAACTTGATGGCACGCCCCGCGACTTGATCAAAGATTTATCCCATCACGTTGCGGACGAAGCTCGTCATGCGGTTTGGTTGACTGATTTGCTCTATGAACTTGGCGAAGATATCGGCACTCCTCCTGGAACTTCCTATATCGATGAGTTCGATCGCCTCATCAGCGATGCCACAATTACGACGGCTGAAGATGGCATCATCGAGTCTCTCGCTGCCATCAATGTCACCGAAAAGCGTGGCTGTGAATACTTCGCCGCCCACATTCGTACCTTGCAAAAGTCGGAACAAACCTCCGAAAACATCAAGATTCGCGAAACCATCGAAAAGATCATGCCCGAAGAAATTGAGCATGTGCGTTGGGGCAATCGTAAGCTTGCGGAGATTGGCAAAAAGAGTGAAGCTCTCCATGCCAAAGTTGATACGGCTAAGCGCAAATATGCGGCGATCGAGCAAGCTGCCTTTGAGTCAGGAATGGATGTTCTCGCTGGTGCAGAAGTGCGCCGCGTGGAGAACTTGATGAAGATTGCCGATACACTTCCACTCTGGCAACGTCCTCAGTATTTGATCGATCAACTTCCTCAAACTTTATTCTCGACTGAGTTACAGAAGACTAGAATCGATCTAGTCAAAAAAGCATGGGACAAAGATCCTGCTTCTTTCGTAGAGAAATTTATCCCCATGTTTTTTGCTGGCAATCTCAAAGATACTGCTAATAAAGCAGGAACCTATTAAGTAGCTAGAAACCCAGAAAGCAATGGCGTACGCTGCGCGTGCGCCATTGCTTTCTGGGTTTTATCATGCCAACGATAACTCGCCAAGCACCTCTAAGC
>JAJAZG010000562.1 GCA_026785865.1 Pseudanabaena sp. CAN_BIN31 | reverse complement strand
GTCCTGATCCAGCGACCTGACCAAGGCTGTCCATTTAATTGAATCACATTGCCGCTATCAGGTATGGTTGCGGCAGGAGCGCTGTCAGCGATGAAGACTTGGCAGCTAACGGCAGCGAGAAAGGGGATTAGCGTTTTACGGTATGTCATTTTTAGGATGCTAATTAGGAAGATGCTAATAGGAATTTACGGCGCGGGATTACAATAACGAGCGTGAACGCTGTCAATTTCTTTCAAAATCTCAGCATTCAACTGAATATTAGCACTGTCGATATTTTCCTTAAGTTGTTCCATCGTGGTCGCACCAATAATCGTACTGGCGACAAACCAACGACTTCGCACAAATGCTAGCGCTAATTGGGTTGGGGTTAAATCATATTTTTGGGCGATCGCCACATATTCTGCGGTCGCGGCGCTGACATTAACTTTCTGATAGCGCTGTCCAAAGTTGGGAAATAGCGTGATACGGGTATTTGCTGCCGAACCTGTCACATATTTTCCCGATAGATGTCCAAAAGCTAGGGGACTATAAGCCAGTAAACTCACCTCCTCGCGATAGCAAGCTTCGGCAAGGTGGCTGTCAAAGTTCCGATTGAGTAGACTATAGGCATTTTGAATCGAGGCAATCCTTGGCAAATTTAGCTGTTTCGCAGTATGGCTAAATTCAGAAATGCCCCATGCAGTTTCGTTACTGACTCCCAAATGGCGAATTTTACCGATTTGCATGAGTTCCGCAAAGGTTTCTAATTGTTCCGCGATACTGACCATTTCGCGCTCTAGCTGCGGATCGAAGCCCACTTGTCCAAATATTGGCACATTGCGATCGGGCCAATGGATTTGATAGAGATCGATATAGTCAGTTTGCAGACGCTTGAGGCTATCATCCACCGCTTGCAAAATATTTTTGCGACTTAAAGCGGCGATCGCATCATCGCGTAGCCATTTGTAATTACGCCCAGTTCCGATGATTTTCGTAGCAATAATTAATTTATCGCGCTGTTGCTTGATATGCGGTTTTGCTAACCATTCACCAATATATTGCTCAGTTCTACCCTGAGTTTCAGCTTTAGGTGGCACGGGATACATTTCCGCCGTGTCGATAAAGTTGATCCCGTTGGCGATCGCGTAGTCCAGTTGCTCATGGGCTTCGGCGATCGAGTTTTGCTGTGCATAGGTCATCGTCCCTAAGCAAATTTCGGACACCAAAAGTTCACTTGAGCCAAGTTTTTTGTATTGCATAATCTGATGAACCTGTACAGCTTATTAAGGCTTTTAGTGGTACAGAGAAATTTTTAAAAGTGCTGCTTCGCAGCACTTTTAAAAATTTCTCTGGGTTTTATGACAGCGCAAACACAAGAATACTACGGAAATTATGTAAAAATCGCACCGCCTTGTAAGCGTTGATAATGCATTTCAAATTCAGCTTTTAATGCGGGAAAATTCTCTAAAGTCGGATCTTTTTTAATAATCCGTTCGGCAGCTTCACGGGCGATTTGGAAAATCTCTTGACGGGCGGCTTCATCGGGCAAACGATCCTCAATCGAGAAACCCGCATGACCTGATTGTTCTGTGCCTTCGTCTTTACCTTTGCCGCGCATTTGGAAGTCACGTTCGGCAATAAAAAAGCCATCCTGCGACTGTTCCAGAACCTGTAGACGTTCTTGGGATGTTTGTGATTTAGAACCACTCAATAACAAGCAATAGGACTGAGCCGCGCCACGTCCAACTCTGCCACGCAATTGGTGAAGCTGAGCGAGTCCAAAACGCTCGGCATGTTCAATCAGCATTACCGAAGCATTAGGAATATCCACACCAACTTCAATCACAGTTGTCGCCACTAAGATTTGCGTCTCACCTCTACGAAAAGTGCTAATCGCTCCATCTTTTTCAGCAGAAGACATTTGACCATGCAACAAACCAATTTGAAAGTGCGGAAAAACTACATTTTGGAGATGTTCGCGTTCTTGGGTGGCCGCTTTGATATCTTCTAACTTCTCTGATTCTTCGACCAAGGGAAAGACAATATAAACCTGACGACTTTGAGCGATTTCGCGACGGATTAATTCGTAAGCATCTTTACGCTGTGAAGGTTTGAGAAGTACGGTTTGGATCGGTTTACGTCCAGGCGGAAGTTCATCAATGATGCTAACTTCGATTTCAGAATTAGTTAAATACAATGTGCGCGGAATTGGCGTAGCGGTCATAATCAGCACATGGGGATCTTTCCCTTTTTGCAAAAGCCGCGATCGCTGATCTCTGCCAAAACGATGCTGCTCATCGATTACCGCTAGTCCTAATCGTGCAAAATTTACGCCATCCTGAATTAAGGCATGAGTTCCAATTACTAACGGCAATTCTCCTGTTTCTAATTGTCGTAAAATTTCGCGACGTTTGGCGGTTTTAGTGGAACCTGTCAAGATTTCTACAGGTAGATTTAATTGCATAAACCATTCGACAATTTTGCGATAATGCTGCTCGGTTAAAACTTCAGTTGGAGCCATCAGCGCGGTTTGATAGCCAGCCTCGATCGCTGTCAACAGCGCATACACCGCCACAATCGTTTTACCTGAACCGACATCGCCCTGCACGAGACGATTCATCGGCGTTTGTCCTTGGAGGTCAGCGCGAATTTCGGCAACTACCCGTTTTTGAGCATTGGTTAATTCAAAGGGAAGTAATTTTTCGAGTTGGGCGATCGCTTGACTCTTCGGGACAAAATGAATTGCTTTTTGTTGTTGACGGCGATAGAGAGAGACAAGTCGGCGATAAAAATATTTATCGAAGGTCAGCCTGATGACCGCTTGCTCTAAACTTTCGCTGGTATCGGGATAATGGACTTGGGCGATCGCCTTGGGCAAGTCCATCATTTTATAATCACTTAAAAAGCGATCGGGCATGGGATCGGCAAGTTGGGAAACGGCGGGTAAACATTGGGCAACAAGACGACGAATTGCTTCGGGCGTAATTCCTTCCGTAAGCGGATAGACTGGCACAACCCGCCCAACGGTTTTCGATTGAATTGTATCTTGAGTATGTTCAAGAACTTCCACTTCATAATTTTCTAAAGTCAAACCATATTTACTTTGTTTGACTACACCCGAAGCCGCCACTGTGCATCCTTGTGGATAGAGCTTTTTCTGCGATTCTTGCCAACCGCGATTGGAATAGCGCTTACCAGTCCAGAACCGACTGAGTTTAATCTGTCCTGTATGGTCACGCAGAATAATTTCTACAATCGTGAGATTAGGATTTTTGGGACTGGTAAAACATCCAAATCGCTTAATTATGCCAATGACAGTAACCGTGTCGCCATCCTTGAGATCACGAATGGGAATTTGACGCGCATAGTCAATATGATCGCGGGGATAGTAACTCAACACATCGCGCACTGTATGCAGATCGAGCAGCTTAAATCTCGTTGCCATAGATGAGCCAACACCTTCCACATCTTTTAACTCGGTGTCGGGGGTGATCTTCTTGGTAGATTTTGGCTCTGTCAATGCGATCGCTTCAGTTTTTGGTTTTTTCTGTGGTTTATTTTGATTTAAAACAGCGCTAGTTTCCGTAATCTCACGGCGGCGAACTTCATATAATAATCGCCGCGTCTCGACAATAAGATGCTGTCGGCGCGTCAGGGGCAGATCATTATATTGAGCATATTGATTGGCGAGCGTATTAGCTTGCAGGCGATCGCTTGTTCCCCATTCTTCAGGCAAATCTTCTCGCAAGCTCACATTTAGAAAATCCGCAAACAAGAATTGCTTTCCCTGCAAATTGGAAAAGCCTTTGTCAGCCTCGACACTCAAAGCTTGTTGTAAACGATTTATATCAAGTGGCACGATTAGACTTTATGCAATAGGTTCATGCTATACGATGATCAACGCGATCGCCTTGGCATTATCGCGATAAAGCGTTAAAAAACTGTTGCAAGCGTCCTAAGAATGAACCTGACTGCTTGCCTGTCTTTTCGCGAAATAGGCGATCAATATCGTCACTGGATGGGCGTTGAGTTACCTCCGCCATTGGTTGCATCCCATCTTCAGTTTCTTGCCACACTTGCCATGTTTGTGGATAGCGGCGCCATAATGCGCCAAGTTCTAGGGGCTTGATGTAATAGGCCGTCTCGAAGGTACTTAAAAAGCGATCGCGCATTTGTCTGGCTGCTAGCCCTAAACCCACTTCGCTATTTTCAAGGCGCGGATTGAGCATCACAAAGGGGCGATCGCCAGCTAGCTGTACCAACTTCTCCACTTGTTCGACTTCGACTGAGGTTGGCTCGATTAATAAAAAGGCTTGATCCTCTTCACGAATTGCCCTGCGTCCCTCGTTGACACCGCGCACAGATACATCAAGATCTGCCCACTCACGTTTGGCAAGAGCCGCCGCTCCTGCATCAGAAAAAATGGCTTGCCATGCTTTGCCATAGCGTTGATTAAAACTAGCCGCAAATTCATAGGCGATCGGCATCGCTTTTAGTTCAGGAAATCGCAGATCAACAAGTACGCGGGTAGTTCCGTTAGCGATCGCCTGATGTGTGGCAGCGATCGCCTGTTCGGTGGCATCTTCTAAATTGTCAGGTAGTAAGACTGGTTTAGCTAATTGAGTCATAAGGGGATAATTAAAAAAGGCTACGCAAGATCGTTTTTTAGTAAATTTTTATCATAACTATTGTTGGAACATAGCTGGTGCATTTACCCGAAATGGTTGTGCGCCTAGAGATGTTGGGTCAATTGTCCAAACTTGTTGTTGGGTACTATACTCAGCAATTTGTTGATTGCGGCGGTTGTGTAGGTGGACATTAAAGTTTTGCCTTTGGGCTTCAGTGCCTAGCTTAAATAAGAAACTAAAACGCTGTAAATAATCAGAGGCGATCCATCTATTCATATTAATCGTGACGATCGCCTGTTTTGTATCAGAATTGATCGCAATATTTTCTACCCACCCTTCCTGTAATCTTTGCGTTTTCCACCAGAGGCTTGGTTCGACTGGCGATTGGGGGATAATTGTGTCCCCTGCGATCGCCTGATTTGCCATTGAAAACAAGGCGATCGCGCTAAGACTTAGCGCTAATAAAACACGATTAGCAATCAGCTTGTCAGCCATTTTTGAACCTCTTACTAACAAATTTTTGAGGATAGGCAGTACTTCGCCAAATTCTTAGACTCATAGGTTTTCGGGAAAGTTGCACTTTCAAAGATTATATAGCTGTCGTCACCAAGCAAAATCTGAAAATTGAAGGCGACGCTCTGCGCCGCCTTCAATTTTCAGATTAACATACTTGTCGGCAGCTATAATCGCTTAAGCAAAGGCAAGAGAGTATAAACTTTGTGATTATCAAACAGGAGTAATATCATGCCAGTTGTGGCAGTGATCGACTACGACATGGGTAATTTGCACTCGGTCTGCAAAGGATTAGAGCTAACAGGCGCAACCCCCATCGTCACCAACGATCCCCAAGAATTAGCCGCCGCCGATGGCATTGTTTTGCCAGGTGTGGGGTCATTCGATCCTGCGATGCAGAAATTGCGAGCGACTAATCTAGAGCAACCCATTCATGATGCGATCGCATCTGGCAAGCCATTTTTAGGAATTTGCTTAGGGATGCAAATATTATTTGAGAGCAGCGAAGAGGGGCAAGAAACTGGCTTGGGAGTTATCAAAGGTAAGGTGAAGCGGTTTACCCATGAGCCAAACTTGACGATCCCGCATATGGGTTGGAATCAGCTAGAACTGACTCAGCCTAATTGTCCACTTTGGCAAGACTTAGGCGCTAGTCCTTGGATGTATTTTGTGCATTCCTATTACACCGCACCAGTTGATCCGTCGGTCAGTGCCGCCACGACCACCCATGGCAGTCAAACCGTGACCGTCGCGATCGCCAGAGATAACGTGATGGCTGTGCAATTTCACCCAGAAAAATCATCCACTGACGGGATACATTTGTTGTCAAATTTCGTCAGAATGATCAGTGCGTAGCATAATAGTAAAGTCTTGTGAGATTTATGAAGATCCAAATGATCAAAAAACTGGGTATTGTTTCTTGTCTAGCTATAGCTTGCGCTGTAGTTTCGCCATCTGTAGTTCGCGCCCAATCTAATGCAGGATTTATTTTATTTGGCGGTGTAAAAGATAGCGCACTTGATTATTGTCTTGACAGTGGCAGCAGTGGTCGTAGCGATCGTTACTACCTAGAAGTAAAGCCACAGAAGTTTAAAGTTTCCGAAGTCATCATCACTTATCCCGATCATTTCACTGGCAGCTTCGATACATCGGACATCAAACTGCGTGTAACCGATCAATGCCGTGGGGGTAAAGACTTAGAGATTGAATCAGCAACTTGGGATAAGGAAACTCGCCGCGTTACGATCATTCCCAAAGAGGCTATTCCCTCAAAGACAGCGCTGAGAGCAGTCCTATCTAATGTACGAAATCCTGATTATAGCGGTTTCTATCAGTTTGATGGCAGAGTTATGCGTGCTGATGTCCCCGTACCTGTTTATGTTGGCTCATGGGTAATTACCATCGATTAATGATAAAGGCTCGCTAAGCGAGCCTTTATCATTGTTAGCTACACCGCGTTTAGGATGAAACCCGTAGGTCTTATAGAGGGTCGCAGGGCGAAGCCCCGCTTCGGTTTTCAACATGGACAGGGTATATTAACTTTTTTTGTATTTTTTTAATGAATATTCTAATTAGCAATGATGATGGAATTTATGCTCCTGGGGTAAGAGCGCTGGCTGAAGCTCTTAGTGATACTGAGCATCGGATTACAGTGGTATGTCCAGATCGCGAGCGATCGGCAACAGGACACGCGCTGACTTTGCAAGAGCCTTTACGAGTCGATCAAATCTCTGGCGTTTATCCATCAAATATTGAAGCTTGGGCTTGTTCGGGAACACCTTCGGATACGGTGAAATTAGCGCTTGATGCATTATTAGGCGATCGCCCCGATCTTGTCTTATCAGGAATTAATCGTGGTGCGAATTTGGGAACCGATGTTTTATACTCTGGCACGGTGTCAGCAGCGATGGAAGGAGTTTTAGAAGGTATACCAAGTATTGCCTTTAGTCTCACCAGTTTCTCGCATCTAGACTTTAGCGCCGCCGCTAATTTTGCGAAAAAAATGGTTAAGGCGATCGCGGCTCACCCTCTTGAAGAAGCAATCTTGCTAAATGTGAATATTCCGCCAATTCCAGAAGCAGATATTTGTGGTGCTGTCGTTACGCGATTAGGAATTCGCCGCTATAAAGATCTATTTGAAAAGCGCATTGATCCGCGTGGCAAAATTTACTATTGGCTATCGGGTGTCGTGGTTGAAGAGGAAGCAGCAGCAGATACGGATATTCAAGCAATTAGAGATAATTACGTTACGATTACGCCGCTTAAGTATGATTTAACTCTGGCAACTGCGATGCCATTTCTAAAAACATGGACAGAAAAGTTAACTACGTTGTCATCCTGATGCAGCATTTTCTTCTTAACAAAAAAGAGAGTTCGCTTTGCGAACTCTCTTTTTTGTTAGTGGATGTCGTAACCAAACAAATTCGGATCGGCTCCATCCAGCTTGAGATCGGCTAAACCATACTCCGCCCAACGCCGCGTTACCATATCCGCCACATCAGGATCGCTTTCTAAAGGATCTCCCCAATCGCGATCGGTTTCAGGATAGATTTTGGTAGTTGCATCAATACCCATCCGTCCGCCTAGCCCTTCCTTCTCACAGGCAAAATCGAGGGAATCGAAGGGATTATCGGGCAAGATAAACACATCGCGAGTAGGATCAACTTTGGAACTGAGCGCCCAAACCACCATACGCGGATCGCGAATGTTGATCGTATGATCAACGACAATCACAAATTTGGTATAGGTAAACTGAGGCAAAGCGCTCCAAAATGCGAGAGCAGCCCGTCTGGCTTGCCCTGGATAAGCTTTTTTAATGGAAATAATGGCGGCTTTGTAAGACAGCGCTTCCATCGGTAAAAAGAAATCAGTAATTTCGGAAACCTGTTGGCGGAGAATGGGGGTATAGATGCGATTAAGCGCGATCGCCATCATTGCTTCTTCTTTAGGAGGCAAGCCGCTAAAAGTGGTGAGATAAATCGGATCTTTGCGATGAGTCATGCAATGGAACTTGATTAAAGGCGCTTGCTCATTAATGCCACCGTAATAGCCCATATGATCGCCAAATGGGCCATCAGTTCCCACTTCATGCGGGGTAATTGTGCCTTCCAAAATATATTCTGCACAGGCAGGAACTTCCAAATCTAAGGTTTTACATTTGGTAAGCTGTACGCCTTCATTGCCATAAAGTCCTGCAAAAATCCATTCTGACAAGTCAATAGGAATGGGCGTAGCGGCTGCCATAATTAAAACTGGATCGACACCGATCGCGATCGCAATTTCGAGTTTTTTACCTGCTTCTGTGGCTTTGCGTAGATGTCTCGCACCGCCTCGCACCGATAGCCATTGCACCGTCATCGTGTTTTTGGACTGTTGCTGCAAACGATATACGCCCACATTAGGGATACCATTCTCGACATCTTTAGTGATTACCAATGCAAGCGTCACGGCTCGACCACCATCTTTAGGATATGGCTTGAGAATCGGAATTTGATCAAGATCTACTTCATCACCTTGCAAAATCACATCTTGACAAGGAGCATTCCCAAAGAGAACTTTTTGCGGGCGAGACTTGACCACATCAAAGAGAATTTTGCCGAACTCGATCGCCTGTGAGATTTTCTTCGGTGGTTTTGGGCTTTGCAGTTTTCCTAGTTTCGTGCCGAGAACTTCTAATTCCGACTGCTCCTTCATGCCCATCGCCCAGCAGACGCGCTCTACTGTACCCAATAAATTTACAGCGACAGGTGTTTTATAACCCTTCACATTTTCAAATAGTAGTGCGGGCCCTGCCGATTGCAACAGGCGATTGCTGATCTCAGCAATTTCTAATTCAGGATCGACAAGGGCTTTGACACGATGGAGTTGTTTGCGCTCTTCGAGCAGCTTGAGAAACGATCGCAGGTCACGGGTCATAGGAATTTGGCGGCGCTTAGGAAGGTTGGTGAGTACCCTATTGTAACTAAATGTTACAGTCGTGTCGTATTAATCAGTAGATACAAGTATCTACTGCCTATTGAAATTTTGTTAGTGTCTTTAATTTTTCGCCACTAGCAGGAGAGAAAAATATAAGCCTAAAGTTAAGGAGGAACAAGATTTAAAGGCAGTGTCGCATGAGCATAGCAGAACGAGAACAACAAATTCTTCGGGTGAAAGCCAACAGTTTTCAGCCAGAACTGGACGAAGCCTTAGAAGAAGCATTGCGAAACACAGTAATTGAGGCGGTAAAAAAAACGCTAGAAGCCGCCCTTGAGGAGGAAGTCAAAGCGGAATTAGCTAAGCTAATTGAAGACAGACCAAGGCGTTCGGGTTATTTTCAGAGGGGATTGGATACGCAGTATGGACATATAAAGAATTTACGAGTACCGAAACTAAGACGGCGCAACGGAGAGCGAGAGTGGCAAATTTTGCAACGCTACCAACGAGAATTGGGCAATCTGTTGAATTGGCTATGTTGCATATATGTGATGGGGCTATCACTGCGAGATCTACAAGAAGCGCTATATTTTCTAATAGGACATGTACTCTCTCGCACTGCTGTGAACAAAGTTACTCTTGCCGTCCAAAAACAATTAGACACACGACGTTTAGCCACACTTGAGAAAACGCCTAAGATGCTGATCGTGGATGGAGTATGGGTGGATATTCAATATACAAGGGAAGAATTCAGGGAAGACCGTTCTGGACATTTACGGCAATGTCGTGAAGTAGAAGAACGAGTAGTGCTAGTCGCCATGTCCGTGTGGGAGGATGGTTCCTATGAAATACTGCACTACGAAATTGCCACAGAGGAAGGAGAAGCGCAGTGGAACCAGTTTTTTGAGCATCTGCTCGAACGAGGATTAGAGGCAACCAAGGTGCAGTTAGTGGTCAGTGATGGCACATTAGGATTGCCCAAAGCCCTCAAGAAAAACCTGCCAAACGCTCAACAACAACGCTGTATTACTCACAAAGTCCGAGGACTTGAGCGCTATTTGAGCTATGCTCAGGCTCCCGAAGTTGAGTCCAATACTCAACCACTCAAAACTGATGAGGCAAAACGACATCGCCGTTTTCAAATCTCGTCCGATGCATACCAGATTTACAATGCTGACAATGTGGAGCAATCTCAGCAGCTTCTACAACGGTTTATTACCAAGTGGGAACCACTCGAGCCAAAAGCTGTTCAAGTCTTTCAACGTGATTTAGACTTGACATTTACTTTCTATCAATTCCACCCCAGTTTGCATCGACATATTCGCACAACTAATCATCTAGAGCGCTTATTTCGCGAGTTTCGCACTAAATCTGATGAAATTGGTGCTTTCCCTTATGAGACTAGTTGCTTAACTGTCTTTTTCCTTGTCGTTGAGCGAGATCATGCTAAACATGACCGTAAATCTGTGGCGAAAAATTAATGACACTAACACATAATCATTATGCAATAAAACAAAATCCTTCACATTGAAAGTAAATATACAACTTTCCTGCTCAACTGCATACTCAATTTGTTCGCGATCGCTCCGTCCTTTTCGAGACAACTCCTGAATATGAACAGCATCATAACCCCGCTTCCGTAAAG
>JAJAZG010000561.1 GCA_026785865.1 Pseudanabaena sp. CAN_BIN31 | reverse complement strand
TTCTAAATACTTGTTAATCGTAACCATGCCGCCAAGAACACTATTGTCAGGAAAATTTTCATGAAGGCGATCGCCTAAAGCTCTGAGTAATAATTCGGCATAAAGATTATTGCTATCTTTGTTGGTAGTGGCGATTAGTTGAGAAATTGGCGGTGAGAATGCGATCGCTAACTCGGCGATGGGTGGGAGTTTCTTGGCAGTAATATCTGATGAGACCTGAATACCTTGTGCAGTTAGTTCTTGACGCAATAGTTGTAAAAAATTAGCTTTTGGATCGGGGATAGCCACGCTGCCGAGTTCTGGCTCTGATTTTTCAGGAATAACGCCACTGATCAACAGCACTTTTTGACCGTAAGGACGCACAACTTTTAACTCACCGTCAGGCGCTCTATATTCAGAGTCGGCGCTAACTGTAATCGATTGATTTTCTACACGCCAATCCTTAGCAAGCTCAGGGCTTTCCCATGCAAAGATAGCAGGTTTACCGATTTGGGTGGGACTAATTGTCCAATTCAGAGCGTTTTCATTAATTGTGAATGGAGAAGCGATCGCCGCATAATATTCTTGCAAATCTTGCCATTCCCAACTGTCAGCAATTTCTGCACCCTTACGCGATGTCATGCCCCAAATGCCACCATTAATTCGCTTTACGCCTTTATTTTTGAGTTGCGTGACTAAAGATTTTAAACCCGCCGAACTAAAACTAGGATCGCCTGTGGCAACCAGCCATAATCCATTTTCTATTTCTCCTTTGGCATTAGGCAAGCTGTGTGACATCAAACGGGTAGAAAAGCGCGAGTTTGCGCCCAATATTTTTAAAGCGATCGCCGTTACAAATAGTTTGGCATTGGAAGCGGGTATGAAATAGCGATCGCCGTCAAGATTGGCTAATATTTTGGGATTAGGCTCATTGGTTTGCACAAATACACCAACTCGCGATGCTTGCAATTTTGGCGATTGAGCAACTTTTTCTACCTCTTTTTGTAATTGAGCAGGACAGAGGCGATCGCTGTTTGCTTGAGCAGGAAGAGTCGCAATTAAAGAAATTGCAACTAAAAATTGAGCGCCTAAAAACCTAGAAACAAGGGGCTTAAGCCCCTTGCCTGTTAAAAGCCTAGAAACAAGGGGCTTAAGCCCCTTGTCTATTAAAAACCTAGAAACAAGGGGCTTAAGCCCCTTGTTTGTTTTGATGCTTGTTATAAAACCCATAGATAAATTGTATATTCGCGATCGCCAACTTTAATTGTTTCAGTTTGATTGGGAGCTAAATCTCCTAAGTCATATTCATGGGAAACAATTCTTGTTCCTGCTTTTAATTTAGGTACAATCTCTGAAAGTATCCGTAGATTTGCCTCTGGTAATAGATATAGCGTAATTACGGTGGCTTTATCTAAATCTGTTTTAAAAAGATCTTGTCTAATAAATTTGAGGCGATCGCGGATTTCTGGTGTTTGGGCGATCGCGGATTTTGATTCGCGAGTAGACTCTCTAATTAATTCAGGATCGATCTCAATCCCGATCGCCTTTGCCCCAAACTTCTGGGCGGCGGCGATCGCGATTCTGCCATCACCACTACCAAGATCGTAAACAACATCAGATTCTGTCACCTTTGCCATTTCTAGCATTTTCAGCACGACTGCTTGAGGTGTGGGCAAATACGGAGCATCAGGAGTGCGCTCTGGCTCAATATCTTTAAGATTAACGATAGGAAGAGGCGGGAATTTCGGATTCTCTAATGTGGTTTTAAGAGATAGAGAGTTACAAGCCAATAATGTTAACAACGTGATGGAAGCAATCAAAACAAATCGAAGTAGAGTTCTCATACTTACTTCTATCCAAAACCGAGCTTTTTTAAAACTGCATTCTGGGCTGCTGGCTGCTGGCTATAGGCAAATCCCCAAGGCATTTGCGAGGGCATTAGGGGCAGCAATCTATCTAAAGAATAGGGACTGCCATAGAGAACTAATGCTTGCAATTTATACTCTAATAATAATTCTGTAATAAGAATTTGAATCTTTTCATGCAGATTAGTACTGCCACGAAATGGATTGCCGCGACTAAAAATTTGGATAAATATTTGAGAAAATTGGTCTAATTTTAAATTTGTTAAGGTTAATCCATCCGCGATAATTCTTTGATAGCCACTGTCTTTTGGTAACAACACTGAAGGCGATCGCGCATTCAAAAACTCTTCACAAGTGAGCGGATCGTCAACAATTATCAGATTTAGATAATTTGCATCTAGATGTTTTTGAATATTGCTGGGTTCTAGATCTAGGAGCGCCGAAAAAACATTAATCGATTTTGTCGCGATCGCCTTGGCAATATCTAGATTTTTGGGATTACCAAGTTTTGTTAAATTGGGTAGAATACCGCAAACTTTTTGTTTCGCTCGCCAAATCCTTTGCACTGAAGCCCGAATCCGATCGCGATCTATTTCTTTACTTTCCACTGCTTTACAAATTGCATGAATTGTGGCGATCGGATCGATTGGCATTAGTAAGATATCCACGCCAGCTTTTACGGCTTGAACGGCGATCGCTTCAGGGCTATCCAAATCCGCGATACCTGACATAATCAATGCGTCAGTGGTAATCAGCCCCTCAAAACCTAATTCGTTTCGCAAAATCCCCGTAATAATATGATGCGACAAGGTGGCAATATTTTCGCTATCTAATTCTGGCACGAGAATATGGGCGCTCATAATTGCATCAACACCCGCCGCGATCGCATTGATAAACGGCGGCAACTCGACATTATCAAATCTAGCGCGATCGTGCGGGATCACTGGTGTTTGTAAGTGCGAATCCACTGATGTATCGCCATGACCAGGAAAATGCTTGGCAGTCGTCAGTACAGGATATTGCTTAGCTCCTGCGATAAATCCTCGCGTTGCGCCCATCACCTCGCCGACGGTGATGCCAAAAGCACGGACATTAATCACAGGATTATCAGGATTATTATTCACATCCACAATTGGCGCAAGTAACCAATTGATCCCGATCGCCAAAGCTTCCTCCGCCGTAATTTTACCCATGGTCTCGGCATATTTCATCGACACAGCTTGCAAAGCCATCGGTGGCGGAAACCATGTGCCACCACTAAAGCGCTGTCCCACACCTTCTTCAATATCCGCAGTAATCAGCAACGGAATCTTTGCCCATGACTGCATTTGCTGCGTTCTGACCGCAACTTCTGCCGCACTACCACCCAGCAAAATTACGCCGCCAACGCCATATTCGCTGATCAGAGTTTGCAATTTGGCATTTGACAATTCCCACTGCGGATACTGGATCTGATGGTCGTAGAGCATTCCGCAAGCGCGAACAACCACCATTTGCGAGACTTGCTCAATGAGGCTGAGGCTATCAATATCAGGCAAGTTAATCGGCTGCATAATTAGTAGTTTGTTTAAATGAAGGCGCTCAGCACTTTCATTTAAAGTATGGTTTTTTAAAACTCTAGCGCAAAATCTTTGCGTGTCATTGGTTGCGGTACTTCTAAACCTTCACCACCGATATATTTTAAAGGTTTACCTTCAACTGACAAATAAACCTTAGCATCAGGCTCTAAGGTAGTCGCCGTGTATAAAACCTGAATAATCCGTCCTTGCATTGATGCCGAGCCGCCGCCCTTAGTAAAATCTTGAGAAAGATTAATGCGAATTTCTTTGTTCTTCGTCGCCGCGCTCAAAACTTTGGTATTCGCAGGAATCGCGCTGTAAAGTTCAGATTCAGGAGGTCTTTCGGTGATCAACGTATTGATCACTGAGCCGATCGCCTCGTCATTACTTTTAGCTTTAATCGCGATCGGGACAGCGATCAGTTTATTTTTACTAGACTCAATCCAATAAATTGCCAACTGACCATCAACGGCTCTAGTCGCAGGGGGCGATTGAGCGACTTGATTGGCTGGGGCTGATGATTGGGGATTATTCGGCTGATTGTTAAAAGTACCATGAACCAGCACAGCCGCACCAGAACCACCGACGACTGCCGCCGCTACTAGGGCAAACCAAGTGCTTTTAGTTAAAATTGGAATTTTCATATAATTTCGCTCCTCAACATTGACTAAATTTTGCTTGATGTTGTTGACGCAAACAAATGCTAATTAGCTCACTTAGGAATGAAAAACAAATAATTTATGCATTTGGGGTGGTGCGCTTACTAATTTCGTAGGGTGCATTAGTGAAATGTAATGCACCTTTTTGATGCTTATTATTTGTGCGTTACGCTTCGCTGACACACTCTACTTTGCCGAGCTTATATATTTTAGTTTAAGTAGGCGAGTATAAAAATCATTAAAACCCAAAAAGCTGTGGCGCACGCACTGCGTATGCCACAGCTTTTTTGACTTTTAATCTTTATTTTGTTTGAAATTGAGTCAATATTCTCACAAGTTCATCAATCTGGACTGGCTTGCTAATGTAATCATTCATGCCTACATCTAGGCAAGATTGAACATCTTCTGACATCACATTACCAGTCATCGCCACAATTTTGGGTTGGGGCTGAAGCATCGCGTCTTGACGGATCGCTTTAGTTGCAGTTATTCCATCCATCACAGGCATTTGCATATCCATGAATATCAAGTCGTAATCCTGACTCGATAACATGTTTAGAGCTTCTTCACCATTATTGGCAATATCGGCAATGTATCCAAACTTTTTTAAGTAGAGAAAAAAAACTTTTTGATTTACTACAGTGTCATCTACGATTAAGATTTTTAGAGGAAATTGCTCTGCTATCAGGCTATTAGAGGTTGTCGAAACAGGTGTTTTTGGCGCGATCGCCATCGGCTCAATATTAGATAAAGCGATTGTAAAACCAAAAATTGAACCTTGTGTTTCTAGATTTGTAGACATGCGCCAGTCCAAAGGTGGTTCGCCAGCGACAAAGCCTTTGCTTTCAACCCAAATCGAACCGCCCATTAACTTTACTAAATATTTGCAAATTGCTAAGCCAAGTCCAGTTCCACCATATTGGCGACTGATCGAAGCATCGGCTTGAGTAAAGGGTTGAAACAGTGTATTAATGCGATCGCTAGATATGCCAATACCTGTATCTTTGATCGAAAATAATAATTGAGAAGAATTTAAATAACTGATGCTTAATAGAACTTCCCC
>JAJAZG010000560.1 GCA_026785865.1 Pseudanabaena sp. CAN_BIN31 | reverse complement strand
TGCGGTTCATCAGCAAGTAACCCAAAGAAAGTATTTAGCATCGAGTTAACCCGCTCTGGCGGTAAATACATCCCTGTCGGAACCATCATCCCTTTCGAGAATAACCATGTCACCGCGATATTGCTTTGATAAGCATTAATTTGGCTGAGGTCATCAGCTTTAAGTAAATCATGCTTCAGCGCCGTATCCAGTAAAGTCGCTAAACGCGGTAAATTCCGAACGAGGGAACCAAAGCCCGTAAATACAAGCGGTGACTGTAATGAGGCTGCATCACCGATCGCTAATATGCGATCAAAAGCACATTTTTTAGAATCTTCATTAAGGCTGTAATGTCCTGTGATATAGCCAAAAGTTGCCTTCTTCCAAATCAGTTTATCCATATCACAACGGCGATATTCAGGCAGTATCGTGAAAAAGTCTTCATACATTTCCAGTAACGATCCTGCATTTTCTGGATGAACCTGATGATAATGGAATAGATAAACCGTGAGTTCATTCTTTTCCGCAGGAAAGAGTTCCCAAATCAATTGTCGTCCCCGTGAGATATCGCCATGAGTAAAGAGAACATCACCATATTGGGAGTCCCATACAGATTGATCGATACCTTCTAAAACTGCGCCCACAGTCGGACAAACGCTATCAAATGCTTCACCCGCATTAAGTTGCTGCGCGATCGCTGAAGCCGATCCCATCGCATCAATTACCAATCTTGTATTAATAATTACAGGTTCGCCAGTTTCCAGATTCTTAGCAAATACTGTCGCGCCTGACTCACTAATCACGACTTTCTCAAATTCAGTGCGATCGCAGATCACTGCACCATATTCATGTAATTTCTTACCGCAAATCTCTAATAAGCGATTAGTATTAATCGCAATATTCAGCACCGTCGGCGTATGCAAAACATTCGCTTTGAGACGCGGTGGATTATTACTATCAAAAAACTTATTAAATCCATCTACATACTCCGCCGTGATCATGCTCTCAAATTCTTCTTTGGTAAATAATCCAAAGTCAATCAGATTTTGAAATTCCGCACGAGAAATATTCCATTCTCGATTCATCCGCCCAAAGGGAATCCGCTCCACTAAACAAACTCGATAGCCTAGTTTTGCCATCATCGCCGCATGGATTGCACCCAATGCGCCGCCAATATACAAGATGTCATAAATCAAATCTTGCGGAGCAAGATTTGATTGCGGGTTTGTGAAAATAACTTGTTTCGGAGTCTCAGGTGATTTTACGCTTTCACGCCAGCGCTTTTCCCACCAGTAGACGCGATTGAGATCATATTCACCATTAGGAATACGCTGAAAGAATTTGGTAGTAAGGGGATATTTTGAGCTTAGAGCCTCAAATATAGATTGGTTTGGGGCGATCGCTGGTAACTGCTTAAACTCATAAGGAAAAGCTTGACGCGATGCCTTGGTGAGGTGATCGAGAAATTCAGATTCCCCATCCATGACCTCATCCGACCATCGAAAAACCTTAAGATAAGTTGTGCGTTGCAATGTCCAAAGAAATACTGACAACTGCGCGATCGCGCCTGAGCGATTTTGGCGATCGAGAATAAAGCCATGCTTCGCAACAGATTTTTTACCAAATGGCGGCTGGTACTCAGACTGGAGCCATGTTTTGACGGCTTCAATTTGAGGTGTAGGAATCTCGATGTAAAGTAGTTGCTGCATGGCTAAATCAATATCGTCTGTTGTTCTAATTTTGGCATATTCGCGATGCTAGGTCATATCTAGACTCTTTAAAATGCTCTCGACTAACTTGTAAACATGAGTACCTAATGTCGATGGCCAATATTCGCTAGAACTTAAGTCTAGTTTTCGCGATCGCTCAATAGCATCTTGTACATTTGGTTTATATAGATCAATAACCAAATTACTCTTATTGTAACTCCCTAAAATCTTCCTAAGTCTTGCATCAAAATGTTTACAAGTTCTATCTTGAAGCTTTAAATCTTGAAAATGTAAGCATAACCAAATTTCAAAACAAGGATTACTAATAGCCAATTGATAACCTTTTTGTCTAGCTTCAGGACATACTGCTATCAATTGACTCGGTTTCACCCAGCGATCCACATCAAGTAGTAGCCAAAACTCATCTTCTTCATTGAAGTCATACAAGTCCTTAAATTTATCCAAGCGCTCCAATACATATTGCGGGGCAGACTGATCATCTTCAGTAGGCAATATTTTTACTTTGACTTGGCTACTTATCCGCGCAAACATTTCAAAATACTGCTCTCCAGCATTTTTATCTTCAGTCGCGATCACAAACAATTTTGCACTTCTGCGGTCATGCTCACGGTCTAATAGTTTTGTACGATTTATTTTTCTCATAGCTTCGATCAACGTGCCGCACTAGATGAAGCCTCTTCACATCCAAACCATCCCAATTTTTTTGGATCACCAAAAAAGGGAATAGAACCAAAGCGACCATTCAAATAACCTTTTTCAACCTTAAGATCGGGTCTAATTCTAAATTCTGCTAAAGAATAGCAATCTGATATTCCATTTTTGTTTTTTTCAACAAACCATATTTCATCTCGTCTCAACAAATCTAAATCCAGTAAATTGGTATCGTGAGTTGTAAAAATAAGTTGGTTTCCCTTCGCTCTACAATCTATTGCTGATTCTACAAAACGTCTTGATAAAAGTGGATGTAGTCGTCTATCCAATTCATCAATAAATACAACTTTTTCTGGAGTTTTTCCTAGAATATAAAGAGAGGGAATTAGATTGATTAGACGCTGTGTCCCTTCTGATTCTTCATCCACAGAAAAATTAATCAAATCTCCATTTTCATGGCGATGACTAGTTTTTAGTTGAATTAAATTAACTTGAGCATTATTGTCCTTAAACAACAAGAAACGTCCACCTTGAGAATTCCCAATTGTTGTGACTGAATTTTCTTGAAGGTCTTCAAGAATGCCATTTCTGAAGCCTTTAGGCATGGTGGGGAAATGATTGTCGAAATCTAACTCAACCATATCAGTTGATATTGCTTCAATACCAGTTCCTGCGAAAACAAGAAATTTGCTCAGAAAATCTGTAAAAGAATCATCGACAGCTACACCAACCTCTAAATCTTTAAAACTTGATTCAGCAGGTAAAACCACGAGTACATCTTGAAACCAATTAAAAACTGGCATCAAAGTCTCAATCTTGCGATCAATTGCTTCTGTTAAAAAAAGTTGATTTGGTCTTGTCCCTGTGGCAATAAATTTTAAGTTGAGATGTCGATTTGAGTCTTTGTCTTTAATCGGGCTTCTTCCCTTAAGTATTGTGCCGAAATTAACGTCTGTTTCCTTCTTTGAAGAAGTAGAAGTAACCCGTTCAAAATACATTACTTCTTTTTTCCTGCCTTTTGGAATCCCGTGAAGCCATTCTTCAACGATTTGTTCTTTGTTTAATCTAAATCCGTAAGAGTATTGAGAACCTTGGTGAGTAAAGATAAACTCGAATTTACTAGTTTGCTTATCATAATCACCTAACTTAAATGTAGGTACGGTCGTAGATTGATTTGCTCTAGTCCCTTTGACAACTAAGTTTTTTGCAAAACTCAAAGCTTTGACTAAATTTGACTTGCCTGCTGCATTGGCTCCATAAATAGCAGCAATTGGCAATACGGAGCGACCTTCTCCTGCTTCATTCTTAGCAAGATGATCGCTATGCTGACTATCACTATTAACCCCCACCATACTAAAAGTCACTTCATCTCTGAAGGACAAAAAATTTTGGATGGTGAATTGAATCAGCATTTTTTAATCAGGATTATTTGAAAATTTTGCTTGATTATAGTTTATACAGCTGCTCAAAATGGCAATCTGAGAGAAAAAATCTCCTAAACTGTAATTTTTAACAACATTTATCAGCAAATAGATATGCATGAAATCTTAAAGCCTAAAAGTTGTGGCGTACGCCACAACTTTTAGGCTTTAAGGTTTCACAATTAAAATGCCATAGGCATCAGGATTGAGATATTTGCGAACTGCGGCTTGGATATCTTCTTTAGTGATGGACTTAATACGATCGGGATAGTTGAGAGCGTGATCTAACGAGCCGACAATGCGATCGTAATAGCCGTAAATTCCTGCGCGTTCTCTGGGTGACTCATTGCCGAAGATAAAGCGATTGCTTACTTGAGTGCGAATCTTGGCTAGCTCCTCATCGGTGACGAAAGTTTCATGCAATTGGAGAATATGCTCGCGAATTGCTTGCTCAACGATCGCCACATCTTCCACATTTAACTTCGCGAAAACTTGAAAAGTTCCTTGCCAACGCATTGCCGAATTGCTGACAGAAATGCGATCGCAAATCCGTCGATTTTCGCGTAAGTCTTGCACCATTCGCGAGGTGCGTCCACCGCCAAGGATATTCGCAAGAATACTCAAAGGATAGGTTTCTTCTATTTCTGTAAGCCCCGATACTCGCCATGTCATGCTCAGTCGCGCTTGCTTGAGGCTGCTATCAACAACTTCGCGGCGGACAATTTCGGTAAAAGGTTTTTCGGGTGTGAAGGTATGGGCTTTTGGTTTAGCGGCGATCGCATCACCATCAAAATAATCCGCAATCACGCCAATCATTTCGCTAACGGGCAGATTGCCAACAACAGCGATCGTCATGTTTTGCGGTGCATACCATTTGCGGTGAAACGATCGCATTTGCTCAGAAGTAACCTTTTCGATTACCTCAACTGGTCCAAGCACCGCACGGCGATAGGGCAACTGTTCATAGACCATTTCGGAAATATGTCGATAAATGCGGCGATCGGGATTGTCTTCACTACGGCGAATTTCTTCTAAAACCACATGCCGTTCGCGCTGAAACTCCTCATCGGGAATGCTTGCTTTGAGGACAATATCTAATTGCAAAGGCGCAAGCTTAGCAAAATCCTTGGGCGCGACATTGATATAAAAATGCGTGTAGTCTTGGCTAGTCGCCGCATTGGTATTGCCGCCATGGGACTCGATCGCCTGTTCAAATTCTCCCAAACCAAGGCGATCGCTACCCTTAAACACCATGTGTTCTAGGAAATGCGCCATGCCGTTAATCTCATCGCTCTCAACCGCAGAGCCGACATCAACCCAAATACTGAGATTAACTGCATCAACAGGAACCTGTTCAGCAATGATCTTAATTCCATTGGCGAGAATATGTTGCGTGGGTGCAGTGGAAATATTTGTAGCTAGATCACTGGTAGCTAAGTCGGAGGCAGCTACATCTAACCGACGCGGAATGACGATCGCTGGCATGGCAATATAATTTTTTACTAAAGTTTTAAAATAAAAAGCGTTTTATATTTATTTTGATAGGCTGGAGCGTTGCGCTATTCCATCAAAATTACATTTTTTCTAGCGCTTGCAACTTGTAATAAGCTTCTCGGAATGGCAAGCTAGAACCTTCTTCTAGCATAGCAGCAAAATCATAGGATTCTTGGTAAGCAGCGCGTGCTTTTGGCAGATTTCCAAAAGATAAGTACAAATCACCGAGATATCGCTGCACGATCGCCGCCGTTTCGCGATCGCCCATCACTAAGGCAAGGCTAGAGCGATTTTGCAATAAATCTTCGATGCGATAAAAGTTCGGAACTTCGAGATAGGCAGCAATCAGGCGATCGCTAGCCACTGACATCAACTCGTAATTACGATATTGACGGGCGATCGTGAGCGCCATGCCGTAGTCAGCGATCGCGGCTTTGTAATTATCCAAAGA
>JAJAZG010000559.1 GCA_026785865.1 Pseudanabaena sp. CAN_BIN31 | reverse complement strand
GTGTGGGAGTTGGTGTAGGTGTGGGAGTTGGTGTGGGAGTTGGAGTTGGTGTAGGTGTGGGAGTTGGTGTAGGTGTGGGAGTTGGTGTAGGTGTGGGTGTGGGTGTGGGAGTTCGTGTTGGTGTTGGCAAGCCCTGACCTGGAGAGATGGAGATATTGCCTTGAGTAAAGAAGCCTGCGCCGTTGGGAATAACTGCAACTGCTACAGTGGAGCCATCGGTTATAATCGATCCTGCTGTTCCATTTGTAGTGGCTCCGCCTACTAAGAAGGTGTTCAAATTAAAGGGCGATGTGATACCATGCTGAATCGAAATAGCGCCTGTTCCATTGGTGCAAATTGTCGCGCCACCGCAAAAGCCAAAATTTGTCTGAATTATTCCTGTACCCAAGACATTGCCTCCTGCTGAGGCGATATTAATATCTCCGCCATTATCGAATCCACTCGCGTTGATGGTGGTAAAGATAACATTGCCGATGAGGTCGAGCGTTATATTTCCGCCGTTGCTTCCGAAACTTGTGATGTCGCCGATTTCGATATCACCATTCTTCGCCTCAATTCTTATATTACCCCCACTCCCCTCACCGCCAGATGCATCAAAATTAAGTCCGCTAATTGCTCCTTCTGCCAGCAAGTTGATATTACCACCACCTGTGACAATAAGTGATGAAGAGCCAGTTCCAGTAATATTGCCACCTGCGGTCAAGTTAACGACACCTCTATTTGTCCTAATCGTTGTATTTGAGAGGGTGATGTCATTCTTCGCCTCAATTCTTACATTACCCCCACTCCCCTCACCGTTAGATGCATCAAAATCAAGTCCGCTAATCGCTCCTTCTGCCAGCAAGTTGATGTCACCACCATTACCACCTGTAACAATAAGTGATGAAGTGCCAGTCCCAATAATATTGCCACCTGCGGTCAAGTTAACAACACCACTATTCGTCCTAATCTCTGCATTTGAGAGAGTGATGTCATTTCCTGCCTGAGCCGTAAAATTCACACCTAATGCCGCAATATTAATACTTGTATTGATATTGATATTATTTGTAGCAGCCAAAATTACATCGCTAGCCGAATTGTTAATCAAGTCTACGCTCAAAGTATTTAGCGAAAAATCTGGATTAGCAGAATTATTAACACTCGCCAAATCAGGAAAGGAACCACTACCCGCAACTACCGTAATATTAGTCGGATCGAGGAGCAAAGTCCCGATTTTACCGTTAGGAGCTAATGTATTAACGATTCCGTTGTATGCAAGATTCTCTTTGCCAGAGACTTCCACAAAGCCGCCATCGCCGCTTAGCGCTCCACCTTTGCTAAGGATTGTCCCGAAAAAGCGCGTAGTGCGATCGCCCCATACAATTACCCTTCCCCCATTCCCATTAGTCAAAGCACTAACATCAACAATCGATTTATTATCGAAATAAGTATAGTTCGCATTAGGGACAACTCCCTTACCCTGCAAATCGCCACCGATTAAGACATTACCGCCATTAACACCAGTTGCGCTAATTTGGGAATTAACAACAGCTACGCGATCGCCAAATATCCCAACTTTGCCACCATCCGTAATAGCAGAACTAACATTAATAGTTCCCGATACTACCGTAGTTCCATTAGTTACAGGTACTTCATTAGCCGCAGGAGTCGCCACGATCGCTAACGTGCCATCAGGCTTTACAACCACGCGATCGCCCTGTGGCACTTTGCCAGTCAATAACTCTGCTAACTTTGGTAACGAAGAGATATTGCCATCCCAATTAGTTGGCACAGCATCCTTAGTAACACTCAAACCTAACACCAAATCGGGCGATCGGATATCTACTAAGGAGCCGCCAGAAACTGCACCTAAAACAACATTGCCACTAGGCGCAGTTAAGGTCCCAGAATTAACTATTGCACCAGCCGTAAACGTAATATTTTTACCCGCATTAACTAACAGATTGCCTTGATTGATAATTGCCGCAGGTTGGCTGACTGCAAACCTAATATTTTGAGGATTGCCACTAGGGAAATCGAGAGAAGATTTGTTTACACTAAAAACGCGATCGCCTGCAAAACCTAAACCTGTCCCTGTAGTCACATTAAACGAACCGCCAATATCCAGCCTTGCATCTTTCCCAAATATGACACCATTGGGATTCATGAGAAATATATTGGCATTGGGGAAAGCAGTTCTACTTTCGATATTACCTAAAATCTGTGAAGGCGTATCACCTGTAACTCGATTGAGAATATTGTTAATTTTGCTGCCGTCAACCGTAGAATTGCCCGTATTAAAAACAACGCCAGAGTTTGGCACATTAAATTGATCGAAGCTATTATAGAGGTTGCCGCCATTGACCGTTCCTGCTCCCACTGGCGAGATCGCATTGCCATTTACTTGTGTTGCTGTAGTATTGTCTGGAACAATTTGGGCAAATACTACACTTTGATTGTTTATAGCCAAAAAGCTGAAAGAAGGTATTAGGCAATAAACAAATAGCGATCGCGAGATTGAACGGAGCATGATGAAGCCTCTCAAAGAATAAATATAATATCTTTAAAACTAATTTTAGATTTTTAGCACCTATGGTACTGAAAATCCAAAATTGATTTTATCATTTCCAGTGATGCATCTATTTTTGGTTAATTGAATTATCTATGCCATCAACAATAAAATCAGTCAGCCATTTAGCTGTAATCGGTGCAAAGAGAATGCCATTGCGATAATGACCTGTCGCCAAAATTAGATTTTCATAATCACTTTTGCCTAAAAGCGGAACTTCATTAGGCGCATGGGGACGAAATCCCCACCATGTTTCCATAATTTGCATATCCGCGATCGCAGGATAAATCGCGATCGCATTACTTAATAATTGAGCAATTCCTGCGGCAGTGTTGCCTTGTAAAAATCCATTATCCTCAACTGTTGCCCCAATCACAATCGTTCCATCTTGGCGCGGCACGATATAACAATTTGAGGCATAAATCACTCTTTGTAATTTACGATCGCCATCAAACACCGACAGCATTTGTCCTTTAATTGGCTTAATCGGTAAAGGCATTAGCGATCGCGTCCATGCACCTGTCGCCAAAATATAGCGATCGCTTTGTAACTTACCCGCACTAGTATCGAGATGCGTCACGCGATCGCGATCGCGCACAATTTCATAAACCGTAGTTCCTTCCAAAATCTTGATCGAAAGCGATCGCGCTGCTGTTAGTAATGCTTGCGTAAGTTTGCGATTATTGACTTGTCCATCTTCAGATAGCCAGAGAGAACCTAAAATAGAATCCCCTAAACCAGATTGACGTTTATGAGATTCTTCGCGATTAATATATTTGGGATGTTGAGATAGCACTTGGCGATCGCCTTCCATCAAAATAGGCGCGATCATTCCACAACACCAATAACCGCAGTCTTGCCCCGATAGTCGCATCAAGTTCGCAATCCATTGCGGATACATATCGCGACTACGAATACCAAAATCTAATAGATCGCCTTCTAATCTTTCTGCTTCAGGCGCAAGCATTCCCGCCGCCGCCCATGTCGCGCCGCGTCCACATAGATCGCGCTCAACAATTGTCACGCTTGCGCCTCTCTGCGAAAGGGCGATCGCTGTCGCTAAGCCAATAACGCCGCCACCAATCACGAAAACATCAGTCATGCCATTTTATCCAGTCCTATTTTGTATTTTTACCATGGGTTGAGCATTAAAGCCCAAAAAGCTATGACGCAGCGTGCGCTATAGCTTTTTGGCTTGCACCATTAGGCGATCGCTTATTGCTAAACTGATAAAATATCTGCCTATCATCGCACCACCCATGACTTGTCCAGTTCCTAAAGAGCAGCAACCGCTTAATGAATACATCGAACTTAAGGAAGCTTTCTTTTATCGTTGGGCGCAGCAAACGCGATCGCAATATTTGCGAGTATTGTCGCTGATGTGGTTAGGTTTTACGGTTATTCTTTCGCCAGTTGCGATGAGCTTTGAGTCACCAAGCCGCCATTTATGGCAATTTCTTTGTGTGGCAAGCATCAGTGGATCGATAGCACTGATTTTGCCAGTGTTACTATTGCTATCGGGATGGAGCCATGTGAAGCAACGCCTTGATAGCGCCAAAATTTTTTATGAAGAGTCGGGCTGGTATGACGGGCAAACATGGGAAAAGCCAGAAGCAGATCTCGTAAAAGATCGTTTGCTCGTGGCTTACGAAATTAAGCCCGTGATGACGAGATTACAAAAAACTCTATTAGGAATTATTGGCTTTCTCATTCTTGGTTTCGGTACTTTAAATATTTTTGGATAGATTTACAAACTAAGCCCACATTGTAACTAAGTGGTCAAGCATAAGCCCAAGAAAGCTGTAGCGCAGCGTGCGCTACAGCTTTCTTGGGCTTTGGATTTAATTAAGTTCTATAGGGTGAATCTATTTTTGCAAAATATAGCTTAATATATGTTTACACTAAGACAAAAATTAAAGCAAAGTTTTAGTAATGCCTTCTTAGTTGCGTTACATGTAGTTTTTAGCTTAAAAGCAATCAAGGTAAGGGAATATGACCGTTTTAGACCAATATTTTAAACTTTCCGATCGCGCTAGCGATGACGAACAAGCCTTTGATGAATTGGTAGAACTGTTTGCAGAACAAGCTGAAGTTCATCCATCGGGGGCAAAAAAAGTAGTTGGCAAAGATGCGATCGCGCAACTATATCGCCAATTTTTTCAAGCTTATTCGGGAATGCAACGTGTTTGGACGACCAGAAAGACGGAGAATGGACTGGAAGCTATTTGGGCGATCGCTGGCAAACGTGATAGTGGTGAACTATTCGCGATGCAAGGCAGACATATTGCCGAAGTCGATGTCCATGGCAAAATCTACGCCTTAGAAGTTCATGTCTCCAAAGCTAATTAATCAATCAACCGCAGAATATCTTGCCAGCTTCGATAAGTTTGGCATTCATCTTGGTTTAGAGCGCATTCAGCAACTACTCAAATCTTTGGGAGATCCTCATCAACAGGTTCCCATAATCCATGTTGCAGGCACAAACGGAAAGGGTTCTGTTTGTGCTTTTTTGCTGTCAATTTTGCAAGCGGCTGGTTATCGAGTTGGGCGCTACACGTCTCCACACCTGATCGATTGGCGCGAAAGGATTACGATTAATGGTGAATGGATTAGCGATCGCGATTTGTTAAATGCTTTAAACAAGGTAGAACAAGCGATCGCGTCAGAATTTCCCCCAACGCAATTTGAAGTAATTACGGCGGCGATGTGGTGGTATTTTGCTGATCAAAAAGTTGATATTGCTATCATCGAGACAGGCTTGGGTGGCAGATTAGACGCGACGAATGTATGCGATCGCCCCTTAGTTTGTGCAATTACTTCCATCGGACTCGATCATTGTCAGCAATTGGGCAATACATTAGGGTTGATTGCTTCCGAAAAAGCAGGAATCATCAAGCTTCAATGTCCTGTCGTGATTGCTGAGAATCATCCTGAAGCGATCGCTGCTTTCCAAACTAAAATAACAGATCATGCAGCGATCGTAACTTGGGTAAGTGCTGCCGAACCCACTACCACAGGTGCGATTTGGCGAGGCTTTGAGTATTCGCTGCCATTATTAGGTAAGCATCAATTAATAAATTCCGCGATCGCGATCGCTGCGATTCAAGCTTTACAAACTCAAGGCTGGCAAATTAGCGATGATGCTATGCGTACAGGCTTGGCAAATACCGAATGGGCGGGACGATTGCAATGGATAAAATTTAACTTAAATGGGAAGTCGTCCAAAATCTTAATTGATGGAGCGCACAATGTGGCGGCCGCAGAATATCTCAGACAATTTGTTGATGAGTCTTTTCCTGATCAACGAAAACGCTGGATAATTGGGATTCTGAATACTAAAGACCAAGCAGGAATTCTCAAAGCACTTTTGCATCCTGATGATTTACTTTATGCAGTGCCTGTCCCTAGTTCGGCAACGACATCTCCACAGGATTTAGCTAAAATTGCATCTTCAATGCTAAAGACAAATCCGCAGCCTTATGACAGTTTAGAGTTAGGACTAGAAGCTGCTTTTGATGATATGCGATCGGCTGATGTTGTAATTCTGTGCGGTTCTTTATATCTAGTAGGCGAGTTTCTTGCTCAAACAATTGGTAAGTAAATAAATATAATAAAACTCAAAAAGTTGTGGCGCACACTGCGCAATCGCCACAGCTTTTTGGATTTTATTATTATTTATTTCTATTTTTGACTTCTTTTTTAATTGCTTGCAATGTATCACCTAGAGCATCTTTAAAAATGCCGTAGAAGACTTCGGTAGGTGTGGAGGCATTCGGCTGAGCATCAACGGTATAGGTGATCAAAACTTCACTTGGGGGACGGTTTGGGATGAGAGAAACTGGCTCCATTTTCCAATATCCTTCCATTTTAGAAAGGTCGCCATCGAGGAGACGGAAATCAATTTGTTTGAGGTTAGTTTCTTGAATCGCTAGTTTGGTACGCGAAACGATCGAAACCACGAAAACTTGACGCGAATCTACTTGTTCGATCACCTTACGATCGCCACGACTTTCGAGGATCTTGCTAGAACTCATGTTGGGGATAAATTTGGAGAGATTGGCATAGTCGGTAAGAACTCCCCAAACTGCATCGGGAGAGGCGGTAACTAGCACTCGCGCTACATATTTACCGTTATCGCCTGTGACTACTGTTTGTCCACTACGCAGGGAGTCGCGCTGAATTGATGGCAAGCGATCAACGGGACCATCAAATAAGGCGGCATGGGCGGGAAGTGTTGGGGCGCTACAAATAATCGCAATTGCCATGATCACAGCTGATCCTGATGAAAATTTCATAATAAGGTTTTGAACTAATTTCTGTGGAGAATGCATTGGTGTCGGTGCAGTTGTTGGATAGGATGAATACTTGGAATGTTGCGCTAGTTGTATGTATATCAAAATTTGTGGAATTACAAAGCCCGATCAAGCTCAAGCGATCGCGCAAATGGGAGCAGATGCCCTCGGTTTCATTTGTGTACCCTCTTCACCAAGATATATCGGTGCAATTGCGATTGGTCACATCACTTCTAGTTTAAGCTCTGTTCTAGATTTGATCGGTGTATTTCTCAACGCAAGTGCGAGTGAAATCTGTCAAACGGTTGAACAAGGCGGACTAAATGCGGTGCAACTGCATGGTGATGAGTCGCCAGAGTTTTGTCATGAAATGCGATCGCATCTGAACAAGATCGATCCTAAAATCAAGCTCATCAAAGCACTACGAGTCAAAAATCAAGCAGGTTTAGAGCAAGCGCAACTTTTTAGCGACGTAGTTGACGCAATTTTGCTGGATGCTTACGATCCGCAAATGGCGGGTGGCACTGGCAAAACGCTGGATTGGCAAATGTTGCGCGATTTTCAACCCAATTGTGATTGGTGGTTAGCGGGAGGGCTATCACCTGAAAATGTGGAACAGGCGATCGCGCTAGTATCCCCAAATGGTCTAGACGTATCGAGTGGGGTAGAGCGTTCCGCAGGTGACAAAGATTTATTTAAAGTTAAGAAATTTATCGCGATCGCCAAGCCTTAATGTGTATTTTCATGCATAAACATATAAAAAATCCTTCAACATAGATGTATACATAAGTTTATATTTCTATTTATTTATGAAACTATAAATAAAAATATAAAAAGATTATAAGGTTCTTAACTTAATAAAAGAAAACCAGATAGATTGTTGAGGGGGTAAATTAGCCAAAATGGTAGCAACACAAATTGGCTACTGCATTGAAGTAAAAAACGAGACTTTTAAGGATTGTTAATCATGCCATCTAATAATAATATCGCTGAAATTAGCTTAGATAGTAT
>JAJAZG010000558.1 GCA_026785865.1 Pseudanabaena sp. CAN_BIN31 | reverse complement strand
GGTGGGGGGGGGGGCGCGGTTTTTTTTAAACCACCCAGTAAAAAAAACCACAACCAAAAACGCGGGGCCGCCCGGGGCGGGCCCCCCACAGCTTTTTGGGTTTTATGTTTAATTAGGTTAATCAGACTATACCTATACGCAGTTACATTTTCATAGAGTTAATCAGATAATTTTTAAAATAATTGGCGATCGCTGCTTGTTGCCATTAAAACAGCTAAAACAAATCGCGCCCAAATAACGCCTTGTACTATGATGTATAAATCTTAAAAGATACAAAAAATTTGCCTTACACGTCTTTGCGTTTAGGAGGAAACATCGTTGGCTAGTCGCTTCTTATTTACATCTGAATCGGTTACGGAAGGTCACCCTGATAAAATTTGTGACCAAATTTCCGATACGATTCTCGATACCTTATTGGCTCAAGATCCGCGATCGCGTGTCGCTGCCGAGGTTGTGGTAAACACAGGACTCGTTTTGATCACTGGGGAAATCACAACCAAAGCGCATGTCAATTACGTTGATATTGCTCGTAAAAAAATTGCTGAAATTGGCTATATCAGTGCTGATAATGGCTTTTCGGCAAATAGCTGTGCGGTGATGGTCGCCCTTGACGAACAATCTCCAGACATCGCCCAAGGCGTGAATGTGGCGCACGAAGTCCGCACTGGCGCGGAAGAAGAAGCTGCGCTCGAAGCAATTGGCGCTGGCGACCAAGGCATTATGTTTGGCTATGCTTGCGATGAAACGACTGAGTTTATGCCGATGCCGATCGCGATCGCGCACCGCTTAGCGCGTCAGTTAGCAGTTATTCGTAAAAATGGCACTTTGGCGTATTTGCGTCCCGATGGTAAAACTCAAGTCACCGTGGTTTATGAAGGTGACAAACCCGTCGCGATCGATACGATCCTGATTTCTACGCAGCATGATGCCGCGATCGATGACATCACTGACGAAGCTAAAGTTCAAGCACGCATCAAAGCCGATCTCTGGACACATGTAGTTTTGCCTAGCTTTGCCGATACCTCGATTAAGCCTAATGAACAGACCCGCTATCTCGTTAATCCGACTGGCAAGTTTGTAATCGGTGGTCCTCAAGGAGATTCTGGGCTGACAGGTCGCAAAATTATTGTCGATACCTACGGCGGCTATGCTCGTCATGGCGGCGGTGCTTTTTCGGGCAAAGATCCCACAAAGGTCGATCGCAGTGCAGCTTATGCAGCGCGTCATGCGGCTAAAAATATTGTGGCGGCAGGTTTGGCTAGCAAATGCGAGTTACAAATCAGTTATGCGATCGGTGTTGCGCGTCCTACCAGTATGCACATCGAGACGTTCGGCACTGGCAAAGTCGATGAGGATACTTTGCTACGTTTAGTTAAAGATAATTTTGATTTGCGCCCTGCGGCAATTATCAAGAACTTTGATTTGCAAAATTTACCAAGTGTCAGAGGCGGTCGTTTTTATCAAGATGTTGCTGCCTATGGTCACATGGGACGCAACGATCTAGACCTTCCTTGGGAACGTTTAGATAAAGTGGAAATCTTGAAAAAGAACGCTTAAATTTTAACTATCCATAAAATAAAGGCGGCGCATTGCGCCGCCTTTATTTTGTTTAGAACTATCCGCGATCGCAAAATTTGTAACAACTTTCTAAAGCTTGTTTAAAATCAGCTAGAGATAGTTCTAAAGTTAACTCAGTTTCTGTAAACTCACTCCAGATCGTTGCTGTTTCTGCGGTGAGCTTCAAACCAAGCCCATTGCCAATACCTTCTATTTTAGGGCGATCGCCTAATTCAATCTCTTTAATCGCTGCAAGAAGTTCTTCACATATAGCGGCAATACCTTGAATTTCTGATTCAAAATATTGACTAAGTAATTGATATTGAGGTTCAGCATCGGCTTTAAAGTAGCCTTCCTGATCTTGATAGAATCTAATATTGATCATTATCTGCGGTAGATTGGATAAGCGGTGGTAATTGTATTTGTGGCTTTATTGTAATAGCCCTCAATTTTTAGACCACTGGGCGAAGTACCTTGCCAAGGTTCTTTAGATTTGTTCGCTGAAGCAAAAGCACTTTGAATCTCTGACAAAATTTGAGCTTGCGAGAAGCGATCGGGGAAAAAACTGGAACTGGATAATTTGCTGACCCATTGACCATTAGTAGGATTACGAATTTCAACGCGCCCGATATAAATGCCTTGACTATTGGGCAAAGCAGTACGCTTGACCATTCTTGCCCTACTACTATCCTTGCCATTAGGACGATGATGGTAGCCAACGGCTAGACCTCTACGATTGATTTCCCCCTGAAAAATGTGCGTGGTGTTAATCGTAAGAGGCTTGGCAACTTTAGCTAAGACTCCCATTGTATTGAGGGCAATCTGAGTTTGAGGATTGGTTGCTTGTGGGTTAAAAAATAACGTACCGAAGATAACACTTAATGAAGTGAAACCAATTGCTAATTTAGAAATCATGGTCGTTGTCATCGTTTGATTTGAGGTGAGAAATTAAGCTAATCTATGTCACAGGCTGTTCATGCTGTATAAGCGCAGAGCGCTTATACAGCATGACTATCATACAAATTTTGATTATGCTGAGCCTAATTCAATTAACCCCGATCACTATCCGAGCTTGTGGCTATTTTTTGGATTTCCTTAGTTAGTTGGGATAAACATCAGGCTTTCCGATATTATTTTGGCATTCGCTGGACAAATTTCTATAATAATTGCAACTCATTTATCAGCTCCAACGCGCTAAAATGCGAGAGACTTAATGACTCAAATTTTAATTATGCAAAGCCATAGGCTTTGCATAATTAAAATTTCTGATTTAAAGAACTTAGTAGACGTTTGAACATTACAACATGGCACAGTCAACCACTGCTAAACAGTTCGCTACCGCAACGGGTGCAGTCCCCGATGTAGAGCTACAGCGAGTATTTAAAATGTTCGGGGCAAATACCGTTGTCCAAGGTGTCGATCTGCAAGTCCAGCGAGGCGAACTTTTCAGCATCTTGGGCCCGTCAGGTTGTGGCAAAACGACTTTATTAAGACTGATTGCAGGTTTCGAGGAGCCGTCAGCAGGTGAAGTGCTGATCCAAGGCAAACCGATGACCTATATTCCCGCCTATCAGCGACCTGTCAATACAGTTTTTCAAAGTTATGCCCTGTTTGGACATATGACTATTTTTGATAATGTTGCTTTTGGCTTATCGGTTAAGGGTGTGGCCAAGCCAGAAATTCAGCAACGGGCTAAGGATGCGCTTAAGCAAGTACGTCTCGATCACATGAGCGATCGCTATCCTAGCCAAATATCAGGTGGTCAGCAACAGCGGGTGGCTCTCGCTCGCGCCCTCGTCAACCGCCCCAAAGTAATTTTGCTAGATGAGCCATTGGCAGC
>JAJAZG010000557.1 GCA_026785865.1 Pseudanabaena sp. CAN_BIN31 | reverse complement strand
TTTTTGTTTTTTTAATTGTGGACGCTCCACTTTTTCATAAAAAATTACCCAAATATAATAAAAAAAAAAAAATGGGGGGCTTTGCGCCTTTTTTTTTACTCTCTCCCCCGCTAAATTTTATGGGGTGGGGCGGTTCGGGCCGCTAACTCTTGGATTTTAATGTCTATTTTTCTACTGGGAAGAGATTATTACAGCCTATTGATGGTTTGAGTAATACAGATAATTTTTTGAAAGTGCCGCGAAGCGGCACTTTCAAAAAATTATTTGGGTTTCATAGCAGCGCAAGGCGCTGTAACAGCAATTATGGTAATTCTATGAGTAGGTTCATTGGTTGGCTTAGTGCTTTACTACTGATATTTTTGGCAGGATTTGGACTAACTCAATGGTTAAATTTGCCCTTTGGTAACTTTATCGATTGGGTGATTGGAGCAAGCATTTTCGTATGGTTGATCGTCATCGTCACTGTGCCTTGGAATATTTACTTTCAGTCCAAGGCAGTACTCAATCAGGCAATAGTTTCGCAAGAGCGCGGCATCAATGTCGATCAAAATCAACTGCCCTATGTCCGATCGCTAGCTCAGCGATCGCTAGGATTAGCGATTGGTTTACATGTGATTTCGGCGATCGCCTTATATGTTTTGGCATCGAGTGGCGTTGGCACGATCGGTTATGTGGGGGCGATCGCCGCACTTTTGTTGACGATATTGCGTCCTGCGATTAGTGCCTATGAGTATATATCTCAGCGTCTAAGCTTAATTTCGCAACAAATCGATTACCCTCGCGAAGACGTGATGGAGTTGCGCCAACGTTTTGCTAATTTGGAAGAGTCAGTAAGACAAATTAATGAGCAACTCAATACCGAAAATCCTTATGCGTGGGTATCGAAATATGAGCAGTTTGCGGATGAAACGCGCAAAGATTTATCGAGATTAGGCGCAAACATCGAAGACTTACGCGCTACGAATGATCGCGATCATGAGCGCTTAGTTCGCGAGTCTCGACAGGCGATCGCGCAATTGAGTGCGGATAGCCAATTTTTAGACCAAGTACGAGAAATTATTCGCTTTTTTAAGAGCGCTTAAGTAAATAAGCATAAAAACCCAAAAAGATGTAGCGCACGCTTCGCGTGGGCTACATCTTTTTGGGTTTTAGATAAGCATTTTAGCTAATATTAGTTAAATAGGTTAAGGAAATAGTGGGGAATGCTGAAATTTAATGGGTAATTCAATTAAAAGATTTTGGGCGATCGCCTTAATTACGATCTTGAGTGTTGTATCGCTCAGTGGACTATATCCGCAAAGTTCACATGCAGAAGGTAATGCGATCGCGATCGCAGTTGCTGCGCCTCTTAGCGGTGATGGTGCTAGTGGGGGACAAGAAATCGTGGATAGCATCAAACTATATATTGATGCGACTAATCGAGATGGGGGCATTAATGGTCGTCAGCTTAAATTAAATGTTTATGATGACAAGGGGAATGTTGATGGGGCAACTCAAGTTGCTAATGAGATTGCGAAAAGTGATGCGCTGGTAGTTCTGGGTCATCGATCTTCCGATGCTTCGATCGCCGCAGGTAGCGTTTATCAAGAAAAAAAATTACCAGCAATTACGGGGACAGCGAATAATCCTAAAGTTACCAGCGATCGTCCGTATTATTTTCGGATTATTTATACCAATCCTGATCTTGCTAAAACCTTGTCAATTTACGCACAGCAAGTACTCCAGATCAAAACTGCCAGCGTGATTTATGACAAGGCGAGCAAAAATGAAGAGGCGCAGTCTCAAGTAATTAAGTCTGCCTTTGAAGCTAATGGCAATGGCAAAATTCAGAAGATTTGGGCGATCGACTCTGACCTCAATAATCGCAAAGCATCGGTGCAGCAAATCGTCAATGAAATTGCTGCCGAGCCTGAAGCGGGGATTTTGTTTTTAACCATGTCAAAGGAAGATGTTGCTGAAGACTTTTTGGTGGCACTCAAACAGAAGGGGCTAAAAAATAGCATTCTCGGTGAGCAAGCTCTGGGTCGAGAACCCTTTGCGAAGCGATTTGAGAAGTACGATGAAGAGAAAGTAAATGCAGGATTCTTTACCGATGGTATGTATGTACCATTGCCAATTTTATTTGATAGTGCAGGAGCCGATGCTCAAGACTTTCTGGCTGCTTATCAAAAAGCCTATAACAAAATTCCTTCTTATTTGGGAGCAAAGTTTTATGAGGCGGCGATCGCCGCAGTCGATGCAATTCGCAAAGCTAATCCTAAATTGACAACGGCAAGCTTAGAAAGCGATCGCGAACAGGTGCGAGATGCTTTATCAAAACTCAACAATCGCAAGGTGGGGATAAGAGGCTTAACAGGGCTGCTATATTTCAACAGCGATCGTAATAGCGATCAGCCTGTACGCCTTGCCCAATTCCAAAATCAAAAACTGATTTCAGCATCTCAACAATTTATGCCGATCGCTAATCCTGAACGTCTAAATTTACCAAAGGAGATTCAATCAGGAAGCATTGTGCAATCGGGTGATCAA